>JBEKQO010000039.1:0-45642 GCA_049519635.1 Terriglobia bacterium
ACTGAGGTTACGATTGAGCGTGACTGCAACCGGGGGAAGGTGAGGGCCGTGGCCGTGACAACGGGAAGTGATGCGAAGGCCATTCATGTGACCTTGTTCGGGATGTCAGATATGGGTCGCATCCGCAAGAACAACGAAGATAACCTCGTGGTTTGCAACCTTACAACGGGGGAAGTTGGCCTGTCACCCTCGCTCCGCGAGCATGATATTGGTCCGTTGGGCACATTGTTTATGGTGGCGGATGGGATGGGCGGCGAAGCCAGCGGCGAGGTGGCCAGCCAACTCGCTGCTGTCACTGTGCCCAAGCGCTTATATGACAACCTGAAATCGCTGGGGACGGTCAGCGAGGCCAACTTTGTGATCCTCTTGCGCGAGGCCATCGAGTATGCCAACCAGATCATTTTTCAGAAGGCATTGGCCAATCCTGTCTATCACGGCATGGGAACCACGACGACGGCTTCTGCCCTTTTCGGCCGGCACCTCTTTGTTGGGCAGGTGGGGGATTCGCGCTGTTACTTAATCCGCAATAAACAGATAACCCAGTTGACGCGCGATCAGACGTTTCTGAACTACTTGAAGGACATTGGCGCGGAGTTGCCGGCCGATCCGGAAATGGACAGCCGAAAGAGTATTCTGACCCAGGCGGTGGGAAGCAGTGAGACGCTGGACGTCAAGGTCACCTATATCCGGGTGATTCAGGGAGACCGGATCCTGATCTGTAGCGACGGTTTGTACAATATGGTACCCGAGACTGATTTGCTGGAAAACGCTACCCGGGGGGATGATCTCTCCGACAACTGCAAGGCCCTCATCGAGAAGGCCAACGCCAATGGGGGGGCGGACAACATCACCGTAATCCTCGCGGATTTTTCAGGCGAGGGACTTCCTCCCCTTGACGCCGGGGCCGCCGCCGAGTGCAATGAATTCAACGAAGAAGATTTTAAACCGCAAACATAGGAAGTCATCAGTGGTCAGTTGTCAGTTGGCCTTACTGGCTTGCCGGTAAGGAGGCGGGTTACTGAAAACTGAGAACTGAAAACTGAGGGCTGTGCCATGAAATGCCCAACATGCGGCGAAGTAAATGAGGGTGGGTATCAATTTTGCAGGGTCTGCGGCCATCCTTTGGGTGTGGAGGAGGCGGCGGGTCACACGGGGGCTATGCCCACAAGCCCGAGCCGCGCCCAGGCATCCGTCTCCACGGTTAAGGCTGCCACTATTTCCCCCACTTCCCGCGCCTTCCGCTTGGTCGCCACCTCCGGGCTACTTTCCGGCCGCACATTTAGTATCACCTCTAAAGGCCTAATGGTCGGCCGGGACCAGACCAAATGCCAAATCGTCCTTGCGGATGATCAAATCTCCCGCCAGCACGCTTGGGTGGGTTTGAACGAAACCGGTCAAGTCGTCCTTCGCGACCGCGAATCCTCCAACGGATCGTATGTTAACCAAGTGCGGGTTAAGGAAGCGATTCTTAAACCCAAGGATGAGGTTTCCTTCGGCCCAGGTGGCAAGCATTTGTTTCGGTTAGAATCGTTCGTCCCGCCGCCTGCCCCGGTGGCGGTGCGAAAGGCGGCCGCCGAGGAGCAGGATGGCAATGTCCACACCTCGCTCATCAGCCAAGCGGACATTGACGCCGCCCATCAGGCGGATCGTTCCGGGGGCGGCACCGTCGCTATCAAGCTCACGGATCTCATGGCCGGCCCGCACGTTGAACTGATCGTGGATAAGTTCGCCGTAAAAAACGAGGCCATACCGGATGACGGCCTGGTGGTTGGCCGCGATCCGGCGCGCTGCAAGATGGTAATGGAACACGCCTCTGTGTCCGCGGTACATGCGCAGTTTTCAGTCAAAGGCGACAGAATCGAGCTGACCGACCAGTCCGCCAATGGTACCTTCGTCAACGGAATCCGCATCAAATCCGCCGAACTGCAGGACGGTGATTACATCACCTTCGGTCGTTATAGCGGCAAATCTCTGATCTTTCGCTCCGGGTTGGAGCCGCAGCTTAAGATGGAGAATATCGACCTCAGTAAAGACCACCTGGTCATCGGCCGTGATCCGGGTTGTGATGTGCTGATCCCGCATCCCAAGGTCTCGAAAAGACACGCCGAGATCATCAAGCAAAACGGCAAAAGCTTGATTGTCGATCTGGGCTCGGTCAATGGAACCTTTGTGAACGGCATTCGGGTGAAGCGCCACGAACTCCAGGAACTCGACCGCGTGGTCATCGGACCCTCGGAGCTCCAATTTCATGGCGGAAGCCTGACCCATCATCCCGATCGGCGCGTGGTGCGTCTGGATTCCGTGCACCTGAATTTCCAGGTGACGGATCGCAATACGGGCCAGCCCAAACTGCTGTTGGATGATCTCTCGCTGGTGGTCAAGCCCAAAGAGCTGATCGGATTGCTGGGACCGAGCGGCGCGGGGAAAACAACCCTGATGAACGCGCTGAACGGGTTCGTGAAACCCACCTCCGGCAAGGTGCTTTATAACGGCGTGGATTTATATCAAAACCTGGACGCACTGAAATCCACCATAGGATTTGTCCCCCAGGAAGATATCATGCACCGGCAATTGTCGGTGCGCCACTGTCTGTACTATGCGGCGAAGCTGCGCCTGTCGGATGATATTTCCGAGGACGAAATCAATCGCCGCGTGGAAGAGATGCTGGAAACTTTGAAGCTTGACCCTCAGCGCTGGGACAACCCTGTCGCCACCCTGAGCGGTGGCCAGCGCAAGCGCGTGAGCTTGGGAATCGAGTTGCTCCCTAAACCCGGAGTGCTCTTTCTGGATGAGCCCACGGCAGGTCTGGACCCCCGGACGGAAACTCTGATGATGATGCTCTTCCGGCAGCTCGCCAACCAGGGTTCAACCATCATCATCACTACCCACTTGCTGGGTTCCTTCGGCGTGCTCGATAAGGTTGTCGTCCTCGTGCAGGGGCGGCTGGCCTACTACGGCCCAGGAACAAAATTCTTGGAGTATTTCAAGGCGGAAACTCCCCCCGACGTTTATGACGACCTAACGGATAACAATACGACTCCCTATGCCCTGGAGTTGAAGAAGAAATTTCAGGGCGCGCCCTTATACCAAAGCCTGGTAGTGGAGCCGCAGAGAGAGATTCCGGGGCAGCAGGCAACGACGGGCGCCGTGCAGGGTCAGGCGCAGTCCCAGGAAAGAGGCTTCAGCCTGCGCCAGTTCACCACCCTGCTGCAACGCACTTGGGAACTGAAATTCAGCGACCGGGCGCAAACCCTTCTGTTGTTCGGTCAGGCTCCCCTGGTGGCTTTGCTTGTGGCATTGATGGCCAGCGGACCCAACCAGGTGCAGACCATCTTTATGGCGATGTTTTCATCGCTCTGGTTTGGCTGCTCGAATGCAGTTCGCGAGATTGTGGATGAGCAGACCATTTACCGGCGGGAACGGCAGACCGGCCTGAAGATTCCCTCGTACATCCTGTCGAAACTCGCAGTTTTGTCTTTCGTGGCCTTCGTGCAGTGTTTTATGGTCGTGCTCATCTGTTTGATCGTCAATCACGCGCTCTCCCTGAGCTTGCCGGAAGCCGGCGTGGCCATTCTGATTATGTTCCTGGTGGCGGTGAACGGCTCCCTGATTGGGTTGCTGATTTCCAGCCTGGTGGCGACGCCGGAAAAAGCCTTAACGCTGTTTCCCCTGATCCTGATTCCGGAACTCCTGCTCTGCGGCCTGTTCCTGCCGGTTCGCCCCATCCAGACGATTATCCCCATCACGGTGGAGCAACTTTTTGAAGGAAAGCTGTTTGCGCAGCCGGAAGCGAAGGCCAAGGCGCAGCAGCTCATGAATTCCTCCGCGGGCGCCGCAAATCCGGCGCCGGCCGACCAAACTGCCACGGCCGAAGCGCAACAAGGCCGCTTCTCCCATCAGGTGGCAGGCGCCTTGGAGCCCGCGCCGAAGACCATGCAGATTTTCCATAAATACACTCCGGCCCCTGTCGAGGGCATGGGGACGGCCATCCGCTGGTTTTCCACCCTGGCGATTTCACGCTGGGGTTTGGAAGCGCTCAGCGACCTGTGCGTGCACGGCCGGCATTCGACCCAGGACTACGCTTACAAGATTATCAACACCATCTCCATTTCTCTGCATCCGGATGATGTCGCCGGGCTCGAGCAGGGTTTGGAGGAGCCGGCAGAGGCTTTCGCGGCAAGCGGCGCATTTCCGCTTCCCTCCAATTTTTGGCGGGACAAGGGACCTTACCTGGCGATCATGACCGGGTACGCCCTGCTGATGCTGGTGCTTATTTTGATCGTGATGAAACGCAAAGACGTGAGGTAGGAGTGACGAGCGATGAGTGAAGAGTGAAGAGCAAGCAGGACCCAAGTCCAATGCAACTCTCCCGTGTTGCCGGCTTCAGACATCGGACTCCGGACGGGCTTCATGCTTGTTACTCTTCATTCATCACTCGCCACTGCCCTTAAAGGAGTCAACATGGACAGCGGTCTTTCTACAGTTCGCAACCTGCTCTATATCGTTCTAGTGCTGGCGCTGTTGTCGATCTTCGCGAATATCTACGTCGGCACGCAACTGTCCCAGAATAGCGACGAGTTGGCGCGCTTAGGCCTGCTCTTACAGAAGCAGATGATGGGGAACGCATTGGAACAGTCGCAGCAATTGCAGAAGAGAATGGACATGCTCAATCAAGACGCGGCCGGTATTGACGCGAAGCTGCGAAGGGCCCAGGACGATTTTGTGGCGAGGATGAACGTTGAACTCCCCCGGATCATGGATAACTACATCAAGACGCGTGCGCCCATGATTGAAAAGCAGGCCATGCGGCAGGTTCCGCACTAGGGATCGGATGATCGGGTGAGCCGGCGATCGGGTGAGCATTAACTGAATTGGAATCGTCTTTTTGCCGGAGCGAAAAGCCGGTCTCGATTCTTGTAGCGGCAGAAAAACGCAAACGGAAAATAGGCGACGCCGCGCGCGAAGCCGTAGCTGCTCACCCGATCGCCGGATCTCCCGATCATCCCACATTCTTTAAATCCACGTGGAAAAGCTGTTCTCCCATGAAAAACTCGTCGCCGTCGGCGAGGTCGATTTCCGCGCGAACGCGGCGATAAACACCGTTCCGGCTGCGCAGATCCTGTAGAAGGAAACGCCCGGGTTGGGCGACGATGCGAGCGTGGGTTCCGGACATGTACGGGTCATCTTTGAAGACCAAGTCGCCCGTGGTCCGGCCCAGGGTGATTTCCGGTTTATCGAGTTTGAATTCCGCCACAACTTCACCATTCAATTTGATGTGCTCAAGCAAGGCGGTGAGAGGTCCCTTGTGCATTTTGGGGGCGCCCCACATCATCGTGCCCTCTGTGAGGTCTTTGTTGAACGAATCGTCAAGGCTCTGGGTGACGAAGCGGAAGAGTTCGCGCCCCAATAGGAAAACGTCGCCGGGAATAAGTTCGGTGTCCCGCCTTTGGCGGATATAGGAGCCGTTTTGGCTGCTGAGGTCCGTCAGCACCAGTTTGCCTTCGCGCAGGGAAACCGAAGCATGGCGAGGGGAAAGCAACATATCCTGGGGATAGCTTAGGTCGCAATTTTCGCGGCCGATGAGCGTTTCCCTTGCAATGGAGAATGTCTTGCCGAGTGTTCCATCGGGTTTCTTTTCGGAAATCCTGGCGTCGATGCCTGGCGCCGCGCGCATGCCCGGAAAAACTACGGTTCCCTCCATATCTGATCCAGGGAAGTTCAGCCCTGCCGGCCCAACCGTATTGGCGAACGCCGGAGGTTGCGGTGTAGCCGCGGGGCGGGGGGAGGGGGGAGGCGCGGGGCGGGCGACCGGTGGTGGTGGTGGAGCCGCAGGTCGCGGCGAAGCTGGGGGCGGAGCCAGGGGGCGGGGTGGGGGGGGAGGCGCGGACCTAACCACCGTCGGCAATGGAGGCGGAGCCATCGGGCGCGGCGGCGCGGCGGGCCTGGAGGGCGCCACAGGCTGTTGACCCGGCGCCGGTGGCGCTGGCATTTGGGGGGCAGTCGTGGGTAGAGGCGTGCCGCAGTAACCACAGAACTTGCTTCCTAGAGGAAAGGACTTATGGCACTTCGGGCACATTACTTGAGGGACGGCTGGTGCCACCGGACTGCGCAGAGCTGGCGCAGACGGCGTTGCGGCCGCCGGTGGCGTCCCTGCGTGTTGCGGCTCTCCGCAGCGCGCGCATGTGGCCGCAGTCACCGGATTCATGCTTCCGCAGGATGCGCAGCGCATGTAACGTACTGTTCCTTGTTCATTTGCGTCAGCGGTCATATTCTCTGCTCATCTCGATATCGGTCGCCTCTACTCGCCGGTTGCTTTAATCCAAATGGGGTTAGTATAGCAGCGAAATTCATTATTGGCGCTGTTTCGTGCGCTAGCCACCAACCGGACATAGATCCAATTCTGCGATCCCTCCTTCAGGATCTGGTGAAGGTCGAAGGGAACCAGGCCATCGCTGGCGAGAGCCTTGGCGGAGGGCACAGGCACTTCCACGGGCGGCAATTCTCCCGTGCTCGTCCCAAGGATCAGTTTAATGGATTGCAGAGGCCCAAATTCTTCGCTGCTCACCCAGCGGAGTTGCAACGGGGGCAGCGATTTCAGCGGGCAGGAAATCTCTTGCCCGATACCGACATCTTCGGGGTCGTCGAGGGAGCCATTGGAGTTGCGATCGAAACCTGCAACCAGGATCGGCCCGTTGCTCCCCACGGTGTGGCCTTCGCGCAGGGCACGCAGGACGTTTTCTCCCCGCGGCCCCATGCCGGCCGGCGCGAAAACTACGGTGGAAATCCGGCCCAGCGCATTGTCCTCGGCATATCCATTTAGGCCGCGCGAAGGCTTGCCGAGGAAGTCCACCACGTCCATGGTCGCTTCGTAATTAAGGTCACCGTGCGCGTCTGAACCGGCGGCGAGAAAGGCTTTGAAGAGCAGGGCATGGGTTCCATCGCTACCCGGCCCGAGGCCGCGCTGGAGTAACGGTTGCCATCCTTCCTTGATGCCTTGTTCGAGGCGCGCGTACTGGTCGGCGCCCGGGTCGGGTTGGAAGCAGTCGCTGGCATCCTCATGAGGGCGAATACAGAACGGGTCGCGCATGTCGTCAGCCGTGGCCATTGTGGCGCGGTTCCACGGCTCCAGTCCCACCAAGCCGTCCTGGAGGTGTTTTCCATCCGGCACCAGGAAATCCGCATCAAGGTCCCATTTTCCTCCGCGCATGACCGGGCTGATAGGGTCAAACGGGTGGGCGGCGTAGGCGAATCCCCCTGCCGCGGCAATCCGCGCTAGAGCATCCTTGAGAGGCATGGCTGCATACGAAACGGAGCCGTCGCCGGTTATGATGAGGGAGTTGTCGGCACTGTTGAGGTCGGGGAATCCTTTGTCGGGGTCATCGGGGGATGGCGCCGCAACCATGTGGACGGTGGTTAATACCTTGTCCTGGCCGGAAGCGACAGTAACTTCCTCACCCCGAATCAACATCAACCGCCCATCGCGGAATTTCTGGACGTCTTCCAATTCCTCTTTGTAGCGGTCGGGCGTAAGATCCGTCGAGTGCTCGGTTAAAAGCAACCAATCCATCCCAGCCTGGATTGCCGCTTGCTTGGTAACGTCGAGTGGGTAGCCGCGTTCCGCAGGATTGTCGGTGTATCCGCTGTGGTAATGAATATCACCCCGGTACCAGTTGGCGATTTGCGGAAGGGGCGCGGCGTTCAGTTTCACGCGGAGATAAAAGTCCTGGTCCGGCCAATCCACGGCCCGAATTGAAACCCAGAAGTCCACAGAAGCAAACGGTCCGCCCAGGTAGTGGCTGGCGAGGAATGACTGAATCGCCTCACGGGGAACCTCAAGATTTTTCTTAAACCGGTCTGGAATCACCAGGGGTTGGCTGCCCGCGCGCGCGTCGAACGAAAAGTCCTTGCTCGCGCCCAACCGCAAGGGCTCCGTACCGAATTGGTGCCTGTCGCCACTGGGTTTCACGAAAACGTTCACACCCTGAAGTTTTAGCGGGTCACGTTTGACATAGCTGGAGATGCCGGATCCTGTGGTGTGGGCTTCTTGCTCGACACCGTTGATGATCTCCACGAAGATGGGAAGATAAACGTCACCGGGGTTTCGCAGCGAACGCGGAGCGTCAGCACGGAAAAACACCCCCGTCTTGGAAAACCTCGCTTTTAATTGGTCCACCAGTCCTTCCTGGGGCTGGGAAAGCGCCGGGGGGGCCGCCGTAAAACACGCCACCACCATCATGGCGCCAAGAAGAGCATAAAAAAGCCAGAGGTTAAGTCTCATGGAATTAGTTTTCGCGCGACCTGTATGGGAATGCACTGGTTCGCCGAGGTTGCCAGCGCTACGACCTTCCCGTCGGCATCGAGCAGAGGCGCGCCGGATTCACCCGGGTCCACCTTATGTTCCATCGTCACCGTGCTTCCTTGCAGGGTCACTTTAACGCTTAGAAGGCGCGGGGCGGTTTGAGGTTGGCTCATGCCGAAGGGATAACTGCACAGGACCAGGTTGGAGTTGGCGGCGGGGCTGGCCGCCGGGTCTGCAAAAGACAGGGGTTGAAACCCCGTCCCCGTAAGTTGCAACAAGGCGACGTCCGACAAGCCTTCGGCGTGAAGGTGCAGCGTCGTCTTCTCCTCTGAGTCCGGGTCCTGGTAATCCTGCTGGACCATTTCATCGGGTGGAGTCTGGAGGATCTTCAGGGATTGCTTTTGCGTGCTGAGCGCGGATTGAAAATTGGGCTGACCGTCCGCTGCCGCCACTTGCGCGCCCGCTGGCCAGGCATAGGTCGTCACACTGTCCTTATCCAACTCCAAATGTTGATGTTCGATCAGGAAGTCCACCTGCGGGTCGAACTTCCAGGGCGCGATCACGCGTTTGGTGGTCAAGAGTTTTCCATCCGCACTCACCAGGAAACCCGTACCGGACTGCGAAAACTGTTCCGATGCTTGGGACTTTGGATCGCGTACCCTGTATTGCGTGTAGAGTAGGTAGAGGGCAGGTTTTGTCTTATCTCCCAAGGTCTGGTCCAGGTGCAATTTTGCCAAATGCTCCTTTGCCATACTGATAGCCGCAGCGGAAGTGGGATTGGCGAGGGTGTCCAGGATCGTATCGGCGGTCATGTGGAGAAGGGGATTGCCCTGGAAAAAATTGAGCGGGACCTGTTCGTTCAAGGTCACTGGAATCACAACTTGTTTGGCGCGCAGCGCAAGCTTCTCCAGTGAGTTCAGCTTGACCTCGATGAAACTCTGGCCGGTGATCTGAATATTGTCCTTGTCCACCAAATCGCGGACCGGCTGCATGGAATCGAGATCGGCAAATATAATGGAGCAATTGAGAGGCGTGGGGAGGTCGATGGATTCCTTATTCGAAAGCTTGAACTCCTGCTCAAAGGTTTCGATATGCACCGGAATGCCGTTTACCTTCACATCCTGAAAATACATGCGCTCAACAGTGGCGGCGCGATCCACGGGCCGAATGCGGAGAGAGAGACCCAGCAGCAAGCGCTCAAAGTTAATATCCCGGAATGACAGACTCTTGTAGACAGCAGGATTGGGTGCCGGCTCGCCTCCCTTCGTAGGAAGTTGATAAATCTTGGCGCCACGAATTGCTTCCGGCATCTGGCCCGTGGGGTCGGCTTGTTGGGCGAGGGCGGGCGCAACAAGAGTACACAGCATCAGGATGATAAGCGAGTGAAAACCAAAACGCGAGAGATTGGATGGCGGCGAAATCATTTTGTGTGGACTCCCGATCAATCCGGCGCGGATGCAGCTTACCGGCGAACCGTGGGTTTTCTTCCCCAGCGCCCAAATGCATTAGTAAGCACGATTATTTATGGCTTCCAGCAGGGCGGAGCTTTAGCCCCGCCGCCCCTGGCAGAGGGTTGAACGGGCCTTCAGGCCCTGAAACCGCATCGCTTCTGGGGTTAAAACCCCTAAAGTCAACCCAAGTTCTACGACGGGGCTAAACAGGCTGCGGAAAAACCCTATAATGCTGTCATCCTGAGCCCGTTCGCTGTCATTCTGAGCGCAGCGAAGAATCTCGCCCTGCCGCTCAGGGTAAACTACGCGAAGGATCTCGAGCCTGTAACGCCCCGTCCTTCCGCCCGGCTGCAAAGAGTGTCGCCCTGCAAGTTGGTACTAGGAGACGGGATCCTGCCAGAGAATCTCGTGGAGTTCCACGGGCGTCTCCTTGCCTTTCACGCGGATGGGTTCCAGCCGTTGCGCCGGTATTCTGCCGTTCAATAGCAAGTAAGTGGAGTCGGAAACGAGGATCTGTCCCCCCGCGGCATTAGAGCAAAGCCGCGAGGCCAGGTTGACCGCGTCGCCGATCACAGTGTAATCCAGGTGTTTGGGCGAACCAATATTGCCTGCGGTCACTGGGCCGGTATTCACTCCTACGCCTATGCGGAGCGGCTGTTGACCGCGGTTTTCCCACTCGCGATTGAGCGCCGCCAAGGCGCGCTGCATTTCCATTGCGGTCTTGGTGGCGCGCAGCGCGTCATCGGGTTTGGGAAGGGGAGCGCCGTAAACCGCCATAATTCCATCGCCCAGATATTTGTCGAGCGTCCCTCCGCTGTCGAAAATAAGGTCCGTCATCTCCGAGAAGTATTCATTCAGCAATTCCACCACCGCGTGGGGTTCCATTTTCTCAGACATCCGGGTGAAACCGCGAATGTCGGAAAACAAGATGGTGACGGTCTGATTTTCCCCACCAAGGTGAATTTCGTCGGGATTGGCGAGAATCTTATCCACGATGTTGGGGCTGAGGTAGCGCTCAAACGCCTGGCGCTGCACAACGCTTCGGGCCAATTCTTCATGTGAGCGTGCATTGTCGAAGCTCATGGCGGCCTCGGCGGCGATCACGGAAAAAATACCCAGTTCTTCCTGGGAAAAAGCGTAGGGCTTGCTCAGGCAATCGACGTAGAAGATGCCAAAAACGCGATCCTTGTAGATCAACGGCGCGCACATGGCGGAGCGAATACCGGAGATGCGCAGGCTCTGGCTGGTGGAAAAGCGTTCGTCGGTGCCGACATCATAAATCAACAGCGGCACGCGGTCATTCATGAGCCTTTCGGTCACCGTCGTGGAAAGCGCGACCCCCCGCGCCTCGGCTTTCCGGCGCTCGTCTTTGTAAAGGAGGACGGCGGGCTTGAAGCCTTTCTTGTCGTCCCGGAGCATGACAAAGCCCCGTTCGACGTTGTCCATTTGGAACACCAGTTCCATAACCCGGTGCATGATTTCGTCAGGCATCAGAACGGAGGAGAGCGTCTTGCCCACCGCCAGGAGCAATTTCAGGAGGTTGTTTTCTTTTTCTAGAATCTTCACGCGTTCCTGGATGGGGATAGGAGCAGCAGGCACCGTGGGCGGGGTGAGTCGCAGAGCCGTGCCGATATTTTCCGTACCGGCAACCAAACCGTTTACATCGGTTACCGTTCCGCTGCCGGCCTCAATGTGTAAGTCGCCCGCGCGCGTCGTCTCGTACTTCAACTCATACATGCCGATCGCAACGCGGTCCTGGTCATTAAGCCGGTGCTCCTGAATTTGCGCGTTGTTTACGAATGTTCCATTCATGCTCCCCAAGTCATTCAACAAGGTGATATCGCCAGGGAGTACGGTGATCCGCACATGGTGGCGGGACACACTGGGGTGACGCAGCACCAGATCATTTGAATCCGCCCGTCCCACACTGATCGTGGGGCTGGATATTTCGAAGATCTGGGTCCGGTCCGAAGGGTCGGTTATGACGAATCGAGCCATGAAGAGAGTCTTGTTTACTCCACGCGCACGACATCGGAGAATTCCGGTTTCACGCCGGAATTCATGGTGACAATCCGGGCACGCGCGGTGCCAGTGTCGATCACCTGAGTGACCTCGATGACTCCCACCCGCGTATTGGGGTCCGTGGCTTTGTAAACCGCCAACCGGGAGCCCTGCTGGATGCCTTGCGCGGAGCCCATGTCAATCATAACATTCGAGTCTTCGACGGCCGTGACGTAGCCCTGCGAGGCCGGTCGTGACGGCGCGGGAGTGGCAGGACGCGCCAACGTGGAAGCCTCAGCCGGAGTTCCGGACGGCGCCGCGGGCTGGCCGCTTAGCTTGCTGAGGGCATTGTCGGTTTGGCCGCGCAAGTCCGCGATCGCCGTCTTCAGCTTGGAAAAGTTCTCCTCATTGCCAATCCGTAGCGAGGAGAGCATCTCATCCAGGTCCTGAAGCTGGTGCTGTTGACGAATGATCACCGCTTGGAGTTGTGCCTGATTCTGCTTTAATTCCGCCATTTGTGCATTCAAAGCCGCGACTTGATTGCCCAAGGCCTGCGCCTGGTCGAGCACGGCCTTGAATTGGTCGTCGAGATACTTCTGCTCGTCCTCTTTAAATTTCGGCCACGCGCTAGGCGTCAAGGATAAGAACAAAAGGACGGCTAGAATTATCCGGCGCGCCATGATTAAACCTCCGCAGCGTTTCTAGGTGCCTCACCAGGGACGCCCCCGTTATTGGCTTGTAAGATTTATATTAACGGGGGTTGTATCGTTTTCTGAGACGGTAACTTGCCGCTGAATCGGTCGATATCCGGATAGCGATATGACCACCGTATGAGAGCCCACGGACAATCGAAAGGACGTGGGAGTCTGCCCACTGACGGGCGACCCATCCGCCAACACCGTGGCACCGGGGGGAATGGTCCGGACTTCCACAATCCCCGTTGTCACAGCCCCACCAAGGGATAGTTTCTTGGTGAGGATTTGCCCGCTCTGGAGGGCGACGGTATTCTCATAAGGCGCCGCCCCCGGCGGTTTCACCGTATAGGTGTGATTCCCCGGGGCCAGAGTAGCGCGGACGGGGCTTGGCCCGAAGGATTTTCCGTCAATGGCCACTTCCACGCCCGATGGCACCGTGACAATATCAAGTTCGGCGCGGGGGGATGACAGGTTTCCTACCACATTATTTGTCTGCCCGCCTCCAACCGTCACACTCTGGTGAAAATCATCGTAGCCGTCCATAGAAATTACAATATTGTGCGCACCGGCAGGAAGGTCGGTGATGGTATGGGGGGTCAACCAACTTGGGTCAGACTGCCCATCGATGGAAATCCTCGCCCCGTTCACGTTCGCGCTCACCATGAGTTGTCCCCCCTTCGCCGCCGCGGCGCGCGCGCGGGGTTCCAGTTTGGAAGGCGCCTCAGGTTTGGGGGAAGCTACCGCCGGCTTGGCCGCCGTAGACCCAGGGGCGGGTTCTGTCGTCGCCGCCACGGGCGCGGACGTCTGCGGGTTCTGCGCGGGGGCATTCTGTGCTGTTTGGGGGGACACCACAGGGTGTTTTTGCGGCCCTATCACAAAGAAGAAGGCGATAACGCCCATGATCGCTACCAAAACTAGCGCACCCAGAACCCATGCAATCTGAGGGATTGATTGCTTATGGGGCGCGGGCGGCGGAATCATTTGGATATTTAGAGGGTTCGCGATCGGAGCCTCACCGAGTGCGGTGGGAGCGGACCGCGACGGCGGGGTTTGAGCCGGGGGGGGTGGAGTAAATTCTGCTTCCACCGGAACAGGGGGTACCTTGAGAATCACCGTGCTTTGACTTATCGGTGGGCCGTCAAGGTTCTTATAATTCCTCAGATCTTCCGCCATCTCTCGGCAAGTCTGATAGCGTTCATCGGGACTCTTGGCGAGCGCTTTAGCGATGACATAGCTCAAGCCCGCAGGAATCGACGCGTCGAGTTCGCGCGGCGGAATGGGATTCTCATTGATGATCTTATAGATCACCGTCGTAATGTTCTGGCCCCCGAAAGGCTTTTCTCCGGTCACCAACTCGTAAAGGATTACACCCAGAGAAAAGATGTCGGACCGGCCGTCAATTTGGCGGCCCTTTACTTGCTCCGGCGACATGTAATTCGGAGTCCCCAGGATTTGGCCCGCCTGGGTCATGCCCATGGCCATCATCTTGGCTATGCCAAAATCGGTCACCTTCACCAGGCCGTTATGCAAAATCATGATGTTAGCGGGCTTCACATCGCGATGCACAATCTTGTTTCGGTGAGCATGATCGAGTGCGCCGCAGACTTGGTCATAGATGGGCAAAATGGTTTCGATCGGTAGGACGATCTGTTCCTGCACGATTTTATCGAGCGATTTGCCCTCTAGAAACTCCATGGCGAGGTAAAGGACGCCGTTGTCTTCGCCGAAATCGTAGACGGTGATGATGTTGGGGTGAGCGAGAATTCCGGCCGCCTGCGCTTCCCTCTGGAAGCGCAACTTATACTCCTGAAACTCTTGGGGCGAGAGACCCTCAGGGAGCATCGTTTTGATTGCCACCGTGCGGCCGATGACAGGGTCAAACCCTTGATAGACAACCCCCATCGACCCGCGGCCCAATTCCGCGACAATTTGATACCGTCCTGCTTTTGTCAGTGCTTCGGCCATATTGCCTCGTTTTTACGCTTCTGTTGAGATCCCGCTGGGTTTGGGAACCGGTCCACTCATTTTGGGTTTTCCGGTCGTCGCCACGCGTTGGCTTAACCAGCTTCAGAACCAAAGTCTTATCAGCCACGTAAGGGTAACCCAAGCGTAGATGCAAGTCAACGGCACTCCAGTGCTATCGGGCCAGCCAATCCGGGCTCTTTCACAGATTGAGTTTAGGATCAGTTTATGCCAATCTGGCAGGTGACCGCGGAAATCTTCACTGGAAGACATCTTGGTAATTTCCGGTCCGGCACCGTGCTAGGACCCAGCCTCAGGCTCTTTGCCAACGCCCCCATGGACGGTATATCGGCACTCTTTCCCCACGCTTTAGCGCGCTGCATCCCCTGGTGGTCGCGCTGCATTAAGTTCCGGCTTGCGTTGGGGGTGATCCAGATGTATTAATCGCTTCATTCGATGGGGCAGGCCCCGAGAAGGCTCTGGCGCTCTTCCCCGCCACGTGTCCAAGCAATGTACTTCGAGGTGAAACCGAGCCATGAGCGCCCCTTTCGCTAACCCGCACGCAATCCGAATGCCCTCGGGAGTGCGGCTCTCTTATCGGCCATCCTTAGCAGGTATCGTGTTTTGTTTCACAAGTTTGGCAGTCACCTTCGGCGTCCCGGGCCGTGCCTATCCATGGGCGGATGCCGCGAACACACTGGCAAGCGGTACAAAGCTTTATGTCCGGCTGGAGGCCGCCGTCAGCACCAAGACTTCGCACCTCAATCAGGCTGTGAATGCCCGTGTGGTGCGGGAGGTCACCAGCGACCAGGGTGTTCTGGTGCCGATCGGAGCGGAAGTGACTGGGACAATTGAGAAGCTGATCCCCACATCTGACCCAACGGATCACGCGCGCCTGCTAATTCATTTCACCCGGTTGGCCATACCCCGGCATCCTACCCTTAACTTGACCGCCCATCTGACGGAAGCGGAGAACGCACGTGAAAAGGTCCTTCAGGATGGGACAATTCAAGGCGTGCTGGAAAAGGATGCCGCCGTTGGACGCATGGATGGCCTCTTGGATAGGTTAGGATCGCCGGGAAGCGAAATGGAGGAGATGTCGGGCAAAGCCTTAGGCAAGGCTGATACTTCCATTGATTATCCGGCGGGCACTGACCTGGTTTTGACTTTGGATCAACCCCTCGCCGTCGATTCCACTTCGCCGCCGGCAGCGGCTGCGGAAATCTCACCGGCTTGGGCGGAAGCTGTCCGGAAAATGCTTGCTGACGCGCCGAATCGAGCCGAGAGCAGGGCTAGAAAACCCGGGGATCCGCTCAATTTGGTCATCCTCGGAAAATCCGACCAGATTTTGGGCGCCTTCAAACAAGCCGGCTGGAGCGAAGCAAGGAAATTAGGCACGAGGTCGGCGATTGGCACCGTCCGCGCGATGGCCAGCGATGAAGGCTATGGCCAGGCTCCGGTCTCCCAGCTCTACCTTTTCGGCCGCGCCGAGGACCTGGCCTTCGAGAAAATGCTGAACACTTTTATGAAACGTCATCACCTGCGGCTATGGAGGACTTCCGTGATGACCACGGACGGCCGCGAAATCTGGCTGGGTGCGTCGACCCACGATATTGGTCTGGATGTGCACCTCGGTGTGGTTTCACACGCGATCGATCCTGACCTGGACGCGGAACGCGGCAAAGTCGGCGCCGATCTGTTGGCCGGCGGCTTGGTCTCGGCCGAACGATTGGTGACACCCCCCAACCCTCTCTCCGAAGGAAAAACGGCGACTGGGGGCACTTGGAAAACCGATGGCCGGTTGCTGGTGATTGAACTGAAATCTTCCGGCGCAAGGTGAAGAGCCGGCAGCGGCATTTCGTATTTTTGATTTTGGATTTTGGATTAAGGACCGCGCCTGCCCGTCATCTCTTATCTGTCAGCATTCAGTACATGCTCAAGCCCGGATTTTTCACCATGGGTTGGGAAGGGCGGGGCTTTACAGGCTGCGGAATAACTCGAAAATGCCGTCATTCTTAACGCCTTCCCTCTACCCCCTTGTCAGCACCACCCCGGCGCCCGGTGCCGGGGTGGTTTATCCTCGGGGTGGTTTTTTTCGCAGCCTGTTAAAGTCCCGCTCTTCCGGCAGCCCCATCCAAGCGTGGCGAGAAGTGCGGGTTTGCTAATGTGGTGTCCCGGATAAGATTTGACAATGGCATGTTGCAAGGACCCCCTCACCCCCGGGCCCCTCGGTCGCCGCGGCCACCGAGGGGAGGATGGATTTTATTGCCCTCGCCCCTTTGGGGGAGAGGGTGGCGCGCATCCGGCGTAATCGCCAGCCGGGGCGGGCCGGGTGAGGGGGTCTCGCCTTTTGTCAATTCTTACGTGGGACACCACACTAATCGCTGACCGCTCATCGACGGACCTTTCAATCGAAAATCTAAAATCCAAAATGAATTGACGCCCTTTCATAGCTCGATGTATGTTTTCATACGGAGGAATCGACCCTCCGTTCGCCCTAAGTCCGCGCCGTCAGCGTGAGGTCAACTATGGCTTCGACCCCAGCTTCAACCGCCGCGACTGCCCCGCGTGTCGCCGGTAAGATCATCGAATCGGTCGTAAAGGTGACCGTGGATGCCACTCGCCCATTGCCTCTGGTGTGCGCGCTGTACGCCGTGGAAAACTCCGAGGGCGTGTGGCTGTGCGCGTATTACGGCGCTAACCGCAGCGTCTTCGACTACCTTCCCCAAAAGGACGCGGAAGTCGACGAAGCCCAAATAGGCATCACCTTTCTCCACAGGATCTTCATCCCCAAAGACCAGTATCAGCCCGCCCAGTGGGAACAATTCAAGAAAGAGCGGTTCATGGCGTACGGCGCCCACAGCGTATAACCCCCCTGAAGCTTACAGCCGACAGCTAACAGCTAACAGTTGAAAGCAAATAGTAATTATGAGCTGTCGGGTTGAAGCGGCAGGCTGCGAGCCATTAGCTGTAAGCTGTTGGCTTCCTTTTTCCACTTCCCACTTAGGCGCCAGTTTTCTGCTATACTGTTTCCCAGACCACGTTTACGCGGACATTGATGGGTAGCATTAGCGTTGCAATTGGACAGTAGAAACTTGGGAACCTCTGGCCTTAAGCGGAAGGAGTGTTGCTCCCCGGCCAGTCAAAAACCGGAGGTACGCGTTTATGTGTAATACGAATAAGGTTATGATGATTTTAGTGGCGGCACTTGCTGTGACCGGCGGCCTGTGGGCGCAACGGCCCGGCGGCGGCATGGGGATGATGGGTAACATGCCCGCAATGCCCGGCTTGCAAAATCCCACGGTGGGCTCCGGCGCGGAATACCTGATGACCGCGAAGGGCAAGGAAATGGATGTCGCAACGGTCGCCTTAGGCAAAGAAGATGTTGGTGGTAGTACGGGTTTTTGGATGGAACAGCGGATCAACAGCCCCGAGTTGGGCGGTGAGATGGTCATGAAGACTTTGACCGTCACGACGGGTACGGAAGCCGGCGTTAAGCGCATGATCATGCAAGCACCCGGACGGCCCCCCATGGAGATGGGCGGTATGATGATGTCGATGATGCAACAACACCAACCCCATCCCACAACGCCCCCAGCGGGTGAACGCGGCAAAGGCGGCATGGGGGAACTGGTGGGCACGGAGTCTGTCACCGTCCCCGCCGGCACATATTCCTGCCAGCACTATCGTAAGCAGGAACAGAATGGCCCTGTCGATATGTGGATCTCCACTGAGGTTACTCCCTATGCTTTGGTCAAGTTGACGGGCGCTGACATGAGCATGGTGTTAAAGAAAACCCTGACCAACGAAACCTCCCATATTAAGGGCGAACCTCAGAAGATGCAGTTCCCCGGAATGCCGCAGTAATTAGGTGGTACCCTCCTCTTGCCGTTGCCGCGCGAGCCGGGAATTCCGGCCCGCGCCGCGCGGTGGGCAAACCAATTCCTGCCATGCCGCTCCTCGGAGCCTGCCTTGCCGTGCCCTTCCGCCCCGTGGTATATTTATAAGTCGTTTGCATAAAATTGCATGGATAAGGTCTATCGACGGACGCAGATCGTGGACCTCCTGCGAGCCGAGGAGGTGGAAACGCAGGAGGACCTTCGCCGCAAGCTGGCGCGCCGGGGTATCCATGTAACCCAGGCGACAGTCTCGCGTGATATCGAGGAACTCGGCTTGGTTAAGACGCGCATTGGATATCGCTTGCCGGAGGCGGCGGACCCAATGGCGCCTCTCCAGCCGACCCTGGCAATCGTGCTGAAGGAATTCCTGACCGACGCCCGCCAAGCTGCGAACCTGGTAATCCTGAAAACCCGGCCGGGAAACGCTCACTCCGTAGCCGTTGCTCTAGATGCTGACCCCTGGGAGGAAATCGTCGGAACCGTGGCGGGCGACGACACCATTTTTATCGCTACACCCAGTCCGCGCCATGCGGAAATAATTCGCAAGAGAATTCGGGGGCTGGTGGCCAATTGACCGCACTTGTAGTGCGGACCTTTTTAGAAGATCCGTCGGCCGTCCCCGCTGGGCAAGGGAAAGCCGCGGACCTGGAGAACCGGTTCGCGCTACCCTGCTGATCCGAGCCGGGCGTAAGAGTTCCCCAGGCCGCGGTAATGAAAATGCTCCCCTCCTCATTTGAGGAGGGGGTAGGGGGTGGTGCTAATTCCGGCTTTGTGTTTCGGCTTCCGAAAAAAACCACCCCGGCGCTCGGCGCGCCACCCCTCCTGAGCCAGGAGGGGAGCTGTTTTCATAACCGCGGGTCGGTACCCCCCGGGGGCTGATGACTGAAATCTGTTAACTGAGGACTCATAACTTCGCAAGCAAAGGAAAGCGGAACTCAAATCCATGTCAACTTCTTCTCCCCTACAAGTCAAGCGCGTGGTTCTGGCCTACTCGGGAGGGCTTGACACCTCCATTATCATTCCCTGGCTGCGGGAAAATTACTCCTGCGAAGTCATTGCCATGGTCGGGAATGTCGGCCAGGGCGACGATTACGCCGCCGTCCGCCGGAAGGCTGTGGCCAGCGGCGCTAGCAAAGTTTTTGTCGAGGATCTCCGCGAGGAGTTTGTAACCGGCCACCTTTGGAAAGCCGTAAAGGCCGGCGCGATCTATGAAGGCAAGTACCTGCTGGGAACTTCCCTGGCCCGGCCCGTGCTCGCCAAAACCCAAGTGAAGGTGGCTCTTGAACAAGGCGCGGATGCCTTGGCGCACGGGTGCACGGGGAAGGGCAATGACCAGGTGCGGTTCGAGCTCACCTACAAGGCATTGGCCCCCCAGCTTCGGGTCATTGCCCCCTGGCGCGAATGGTCCATCAAATCGCGCGAGGACGCCTTGCAATATGCGGAGGCTCACAGTATCCCCGTGCCTGTCACCAAGAAAGATCTCTACAGCCGCGATCAGAACTTGTGGCACCTGAGCCACGAGGGCGGACCGCTGGAAACCAAACTGGGCGAGCCGCCCGAGGACGCGTGGAAGCTCACCTCCAGTCCTCAAAACGCGCCGGATCAGGAAGGAACTGTGGTCATCGGCTTCGAGGCAGGCGTGCCGGTGGCGGTCAATGGCAAGCGCTTGGGCCCTGTCAGGCTGGTCGAAACGTTGAATGAAATCGGCGGTCGCCACGGCGTAGGCCGCACCGACTTGGTGGAAAACCGGCTGGTGGGAATGAAATCCCACGGGGCGTATGAGACGCCGGGTGGCACGCTGATATACGCCGCCCACCATGAACTGGAAGCCCTCTGCCTTGACCGGGAAACCTTCCACTACAAGCAGCATGTCGCATTGAGATATGCCGAGCTGGTCTATTACGGACAGTGGTTCACCCCGCTGCGCGAAGCGCTCGACAGCTTCGTTGAAACCACGCAGCGCAACGTAACGGGGAAAGTGACCTTGGGTCTTTACCGCGGCAACATCCGCGTGCTGGACCGGCAATCGCCCTATTCCCTCTATGACACCAGTATCGGCAGCTTTGTGATGGGTGCAGATTACGATCAGAAGGACGCCGAAGGCTTTATCAACATCCTTGGCCTGCCGCTGCGCATCGAGGCCGCACTGCGTAAGAAGCGGGAAACGAAGCCACCGCGGAGGAAGAAGGCATGAAACTCTGGGGCGGACGCTTCCGCGGCCGGCGCGACCCACAGTTCGAAAAGTTCTCCGAGTCCTTTTCCCTCGATCAACGTTTCGTTCTGTACGACCTGCGCGTCAACCTTGCTTACGTGAAGGCCTTAAGAGAGGCTCGCGTGTTGAAGCCCCGCGAAGCCGGGCGTCTCTCCACAGGATTGGAAGCGCTGCGGCGCAAAGTCCAGCGTACCCCCCGCTGGGCCCAGGGGCAGGCCGCTGAGGACGTGCACACCTGGGTTGAAGCTGAACTCGAGCGGCAGGTGGGCGAGGTGGCGCGCAAGTTGCGCACCGGCCGCAGCCGGAATGATCTGGTGGCGACGGAGATGCGCCTGTACGTGAAGGACGCGACGCTCCAACTCGAGCGCGCGATTGTGGAAATGCTCGCCGCCGTGGTGATGCAGGCGCGGCGGAATATCCGACTGATTCTGCCCGGATACACCCACCTTCAGCCTGCGCAACCTATCCTTTTTTCTCATTACCTGCTTGCCTATTTTGAAATGTTCCATCGCGACGTGATCCGGCTGAGGGAGTGCCGCTTACACGCCGACGAACTCCCCATGGGCGCGGGCGCGCTGGCGGGAACCACCTTTGCCATTAACCGCGAGCGCCTGGCGGGCGAACTGGGATTCGCTCGCGTCGCCCGCAACAGCGTGGACGTGACCTGCGACCGTGATGGCGTGGCGGAACTGCTTTTCGCCTGCGCCCTGTGCATGGTCCACCTGAGCCGCTGGGCGGAAGACCGCATCATCTTCTCCTCGCCGGGGTTTGGCTATTTGGAATTGGCGGACACCTATTCCACCGGCAGCAGCCTGATGCCACAGAAGAAGAATCCCGATTCGCTGGAGCTCATCCGCGGCCGGGCGGGAACGCTGCTCGGTAAACTTACCGGAATGCTGGCGGTGATGAAGGGGCTCCCGCTCGCCTACAATCGCGACCTGCAAGAAGACAAGGCAGCTCTGTTCTCGGGCGTAGACACGACGCTTGCGGCCCTCATCATCGCCGGCCGCGTCGCTGCGACCATGCGCATCCATCCCGAACGCATGAAAGCCATGACCCAGCTCGGTTTCCTGACCGCCACTGACCTTGCGGATGAGCTGGTGCGGCGCGGCATTCCTTTTGCCGACGCGCACGAGCAGGTGGGCAAACTGGTTCGACATTGCGCGGCGCTGGGCAAGACTTTTCAGGATTTATCGGCGGAGGAAGCTGCGCAATTCGTGCCTGGCTGGGATTCCGATCTGCACGATGTGGCCATTTCCATGGAGCGCTCCGTGGCCCGCCGTAACATAACCGGAGGCACTGCACCAAGGCAGGTGGCGCGCCAGATTACCCGCGCCGAGAAGCTAGTTGCCGAATTGCAGCGCAAGCTCAAGTGAGAATGGTAGCGCGGACCTGTTTTGTGCCTGCGCGGCTTTTCCTTGCCCATAGCGGACGAGCCGCGGACCTACAAAACAGGTCCGCGCTACCCCTCCGCTATGAAAGCGGAGATCTACCTTTGGGGGGATCCTATGGACCTAAGAAGCTTGATCGATACTCTTCCGTGGGAGTGGCCAAAAAATGCAGGGAAGTTATTTCTTGAGACCTTAGTTGATAAGCAGGCCAATGAATCCGACCGGCTTATCGCTGCCGAGCTCGCGGGCGACTTAACCGTTATGAACGACGAGTTGGCAGAGGTTTTATTGGCGATCGTGGGTAGCGGTGACGAGCCCGAGGAATTGCGTCGCAAGGCGGCAATTAGCCTTGGTCCGGTCCTCGAACAGGGTTACACAGAACTTGTCGAGGACGATGAATTCGATGATCCAGGAGGTGTACCCATCTCCTTCGACACGTTTCGTAACATCCAGGATTCGCTCCGCCAGCTTTACCTTGACGAGAGCAATCCCAAGGAACTACGGAGGCGAATTCTGGAGGCGGCCGTGCGCGCCCCCCAGGATTGGCACTCGAGCGTCATCCGCGCTGCGTATTCCAGCGGAGACAAAGAGTGGATGCTGACGGCGGTGTTTGCCATGCGCGGGGTTCGCGGTTTTGATGATCAGATACTGGAGTCATTGGAAAGCGCCGACCCGGAGATCCACTATGAGGCAGTCAATGCGGCGGGCGCCTGGGATCTGGATGCTGCCTGGCCGCACGTCGTCGCACTCGTCAGGACCCCATCAACCCCAAAGGCCTTACTGCTCGCCGCCATCGAAGCGGTGGGCAACATCCGTCCGCAAGAGGCAGGGGAAATCCTCGGAGACTTGGCCGACTCTCACGACGAAGAAATCGCCGAGGCAGCGGTAGAAGCCATCGCCGTGGCTCAAGCAAGGTCAGGCGAGGCGGACGACGAAGAGGACGAGGGAGAGTGGATCAACTGACCTACACCTTGACCACTTCGGTCCGGACGTTGGCAAAGTCCATTTTCCCCAATCCACGGTCCTGCGCAAGTCGTAAGTAGCGTAACTGGCTGGGCTCGTAATCCCAGTAGGCCTTGGCCACGTAGGCGTCGAGGGCCACGGGATCGGTTCCGGCCACCAGCGTTTTCTTCAAAAGCACATCGGCCAGGCTTCCGCCGGTGGGTCCATTGCGAATCAGGACGCGATACGCGTCGATCAGGGTTAGGGTCGGACGCATGACGTCGGCGAGGTCGGCCAGGCTTTCGTGGATGCGCTGGTGGAGCCGGTTGCGTGCCCCGCCCAGAATGCCATACCAGTTCTTCATCCCCAGCGTGACACCCGTCAAGCTGTGAGACTTGGCCACCGGAAAGTTGATGATCTTGTCGGCGGCAATGAAGGGTTCGAGCACGGGCCATTCGCCCAGAACGTCGCCGCGCAGGTTGACCTGACGGAACAGGCGCTCCTCCGGCAGCACGATTTCCGCGCCTTCGGCGCTGGCTGCGCTCGCTATACCGCTGCGCTCAAAGCAGCGGTGAGGTTCATTGCAACTTACGTCGGTGACGATCACTTTCTTGGCGCCCGCTTCCAGACACTGCCGCACCATTTCCGCCACGGCCAGGGGGTTGGTATTGGCGGCCTGCTCGGGAGTGCGATCCCACGCAATGTTGGGCTTAATCACCACCACGTCGCCGCGCGCGATGAAGCGCCGCACGCCGCCCAGGCCCTCGAGCGCCTTCCGCACTAGCGCTCGGGGGTCTTCTCCCTGCGCGACTACTAATTCTGGATATTGGGCGTCAGGGGGAACCGTGAAGCTGCGTGCGAGCGTTAGTGGCGTTTCTTCTTCCGGCCGGCGACTGCGCAGCCACAGCCCGGCGGCCGCTGCTGACGCGCTCAGGCCTCCTGCGCGCAGAAGTTTTACGAGCACGTCGCGCCTGCTCCCAGTGTCAGGCGCGAGGTTTGTACCGCTTTCGTGGTTGAACCCCATATTGGCTGGCGATCCAAGACTACGGCTTTTCCACCACACCGTGGTCTTAACCTCACGACAAGGACCCGCTTGGCTTGAAAAACTGCAGGGCCATGCTGAGGGCCCCACCTGCTGGAGGTTTTCATCACTTGCTGCTATACATGCAAACCAAAGACCCTATGCAGGACGTCATCAAAGAATTCGCGGACAGCGTCAGCAATCGTGTCTGGTTTCCTCTCCGCTTCCTGACCCGAATCAATGTTGAAATATCGCACCACGAATTCTCCTGCCGCCGTGAAGTAAAGTTCGCGAAATCTAATGCACTTTGCCCACGGGAGGTCTGAAAGACGTATGTATTTACTCTCGTCTTGGTCGAAGTGGTTCAGTTCAAGCGGAATTACTTTCGACGGCGCCGGGAATTTGGAGAAATTCCTGTAATACCTAAATAGAAATCTTGCCGTTTCGCCGCTTATTTGATGACGAAAGACAATCGAGTAGGCGTTTGCGTGTGGAATAAAACCTTTTGAAGAAAGAAGTTGGTATTTTTCGAAGTCGATCTCATTCTTATAATCGTAGAAAGAAATCGAGATTTGATCCAATTCGTCATTCAGGAGCTCACTCGCTTTTTGAAATTCGAGGAATACCTGACGGATGCGACTTTGCCAGAGTTCCAATTCCCTCGCCTCTCGCTTCCGAAGCACCTCTGATTCTTTGTCTCCCCACTTTGCCGCCCACTCAGTAAGACGTTTCGTTTCTGCCCGGATTCGGACATACTCTGAGAATAGGTCAGCGCACCTTGCCTGAATAAGTCCCACCAAGGGCTCATACATACCCACATCCGCGAACGATAGTGCGTCATAATACCCTGGGCGATCCTCACGTCGGATATTTGAGATGGGGTACCCCTTCTTCATGAGTATGAGATTCATAAGGAGGCGCGAAACTCGCCCATTGCCATCCTTGAATGGGTGGACTGCGGCAAGCTCGTGGTGGGCAATGGCGGCCAGAACGACGGGGTGTTTATCGATGTTCGCATTGATCCAGGCAACCAGTGCCTCCATGCGCGGGGGGACATCGAGCGGCTCCGGAGGTCGATGTTCTGACCCCGAGATAATCATACCAACCTTTCGATACTCGCCAGGGGATAGATCCCTTTCGCTTTTTATGATTAGTGAGTGGAGAGAACGGATATCGGTTTCCCTAATTGTGTCATTCTTGGCTGCCAGGGTTTTCAAATAATCGAAGGCCTGACCTAGCTCTCGTACTTCAATACTATCCTTCAGCGGCTTCCCGCTCACATCGATCCCCTCCTTTAATACGAAGAGTGTCTCCTGGAGGGTCAACCTATTACCTTCGATTCCTGCACTATGGTAAACGTGCGACGCTCTGAAGTGCTCCTCCAGCTTTGCCAGAGAAATGCTGTCGAGAGGACCCTCATCTCGAAACTCCTGCACGTCCATGGAAAACATCTGAAGCTTTGCCATGGTCTCTTCGCTAAGTTCAATGTCTTCGAAGCTAATCATGGCTCACTGCCTCCCCAACATTGTCATTTTGCCGCAAATTATAGCACGTGAAGTCACGCCGATGGGGTGGTGATGGACTGGGTACAGAAGCTTGTGGCTCAATCAAACATCTTAGCAGCCATGTGTAGGGCTGGGTGTATCGCTGCGGAGGCATGCAGCTTTTGGCCTCGCCCGACCAGCTCAGGGCACGCCCCCAAAGCGGAATATGGTTCCGCATGATGCCTTTGGTTGCGTCGGGCGGCTACCATGTCCGCTCATATGCTCTTGAGGGAACTTTTGGGCGAATTGGCAACTGTATTGCCATCTATTCCAGCCGGATGAGTGAGCAAATGGGCTTCCAAAGCACGCGTCGGCAAGCACCGAGGGCAACCTGGACGCTGCGCGTCATTTTGTCACTCATTGGCTTCACGGGGGTCATCGCCCAAGTCGTGCTGATGCGCGAGTTATTGGTGATCTTCTATGGCAACGAACTGGCGCTGGGAGTGATGCTGGCCAACTGGCTGCTGTGGACCGCAGTTGGCGCAAGTCTGCTCGGGCGCTGGGCGATGCGCGTCATCCATCCGCGAAAACTCTTAGCGGGCCTCGAGGCGCTGCTGGCTTTCGCGCTGCCCATCACCTTGCTGGCCGCGCGAGCCAGCAAGGGCTTTTGCCAATCGGTCCCCGGAGAAATCCTGGGACCCGTGCCGATGTTTCTCGCTTCCTTCGTGACGCTCAGTGTTTTATGCGTGATCTCCGGTGGGCTGTTTGCGGCGGGCAGCCGGTTGTTTGCGGATATGGCTGGCGCCACTACCGCCACGGCCACGGGCGCCGTGTACCTGCTCGAAGCGGTGGGATCGGGAGTGGGCGGCGTGGTTGCGGGCTTGGCGCTGGTACGTCTGCCAAACCCCTTTGTGATTACCGCCTTTCTGGGCCTGCTGAATCTCCTTGCGGCCTGGGCGCTTCTCGCCTCCATCACCACGTGGCGGCGGACTTTGGCCGCATGCTTTGGGGTGATGGCGGCGCTTGTCCTCATTGGCGGTTACAACCTCCAGCCCCTTTCACTTGCCTGGCTGTGGCGGGGCTTTCACCTGGTGGCAGTGCAGAATTCCATTTATGGCAGCCTGGCCGTTGTAGAGACAGGCGAGAGCCGGAGCCTTTTTGAGAATGGTTTGATCGTGATGACCGTGCCGGATCCTGCGGCTGCGGAAGAAGCCGTGCATTTTGCCCTGCTCGAGCATCCTGACCCTCGCACCCTGCTGCTCATCGGCGGTGGCGTGAACGGCAGCGTGGCGGAGGCGCTTACCCATCCCAGCCTGGAGCGCCTCGATTACGTCGAACTCGATCCGATGATCTTTGCCCTCGCGGCCCGATACTTCCCCGCAGCGTGGGAAAAGATCCGTCGCGATCCGCGTGTGCATGTCCACGCCATGGACGGGCGGCGGTTCCTGAAAACCACGGCGGTTTCCTTTGACGTTATCATTGTGAACCTGCTTGACCCGCACACTGCGCAGCTCAATCGCTTTTACACGCAAGAGTTTTATCGCGAAGCCGCCGCCAAGCTTAACCCCGGCGGCATTGTGTCGTTTCAGGTGACCTCCTCAGAGGATTACATCAATCGGGAATTGGCCGATTTTCTCCGTTGCCTCCTGCGCACTCTGCGTCAAGTGTTCCCGGAAGTCACGACGATTCCCGGCGAAACTGTCCATTTCTTCGCGGCGGTAAGGCCGGGAACGCTGACCACCGATCCCCAAGAACTCCTGCGGCGCTTGCGGGCGCGCCGGTTACACACCCAGTATGTGCGGGAATACTTTCTGCCGTTTCGCATGTCGCCGGACCGGATGCAGGATTTGCAACTGCAAATCGAGCCGTTGCCCTCGACGCCGGTCAATCGTGACTTTGCGCCGGTGGCCTATTACTTTGATATGGTGCTGTGGAGTGTACCCTTCCGCCACGCTTCAACGCATTGGATTGAGGCGCTTGCCAGCATCAGCTTCAAGCGTCTGATGGTGGGCTCGATGGTGGCGCTCGCGGCGCTGGTCCCGTTGTTGTGGATGTGGCCGGCAGGCCGCCCGGATAAGCCTGCGGCGCGCGCGCGCCGGTCAGCGGCCTTCGCGGTGGCGGTGGTAGGGTTTACGGAGTTAGGTTTGGAAATCCTCCTGTTGTTGGGTTTCCAGGCGCTCTACGGTTACGTTTACCACGAGCTTACCATTCTGGTGGGGTTGTTCATGGTGGGTGTGGCGCTGGGAGGCTGGTGGGAACTGCGCATTGCGCCGAGCCTGGGTGGGACGTCCCGGCGGCGTGACTTGTGGCTTCTTGCGGGCCTGCAAATCCTCCTGGCTGCGTCACCGTTGCTGCTTTATGGGTTGTTCATTCAACTCGGCCGAGTGAGCAGCGTGGGAGGCCAACGCGCCGCGAGCGAGATCCTGTTCCCCGTGCTGGCGCTGGTGGCGGGATTGCTGGGGGGTTTTCAATTCCTACTGGCCAGCCGCGCTTATTTCGGTGAGGCGCCGGAAAGCGGCCGCTCGCCCGGCATGCTCTATGCCCTGGACCTTGCCGGAGCTTGCGCCGGGGCTCTGGCACTGAGCATTCTGCTGATTCCTGTCTACGGATTCCTGCGTGCGGCGGTGCTCATGGCCGCGGTGAATCTAGCCCCGGCGCTGATGGCGGCTGCGTGCGGCCGGTCAGAGAGGTAATCGCACAATCCGGTCCACCCATTCTTCCGGTTCAGTGAGGGCCCAGATCAAAATCAGAAAGTCGATGGCGGCCCCGGGCGGGACGGCTTGTGGAATTAGTATCACTCCGGGACTGAGATGGCCCCGTTGAAGGAAGGAGGCAAAGTGCCTGGGCATTGTGCGGATGTCCTGGGTTACCAAAATGCGACCTTCTCTTCCTGCTAAGTCCAAGACCTCGAGATCGGTTTTTCCTTGGAGCTTGGCGGAAAGTGCTGACTTGAAATCCATGGCGGGTTCGCGGCGCAGACAACCGGAAACGATATAGTCAGCAAGGCAGGCATCGCAGAGGAAACGGATCACTGCTCCCGCCGGCTTGTCGTTCGGCCACGCGCTTCGCGCAAGCGGTCTCGGATGGCCTCGGGTATAGGGTGATTAGCTTCAAATTCCGACCACGTTCGTTCGGCGTCGCGGATTGTTGCATCCACCTGCTCCTGATGGCCAAGGTAAAAGGTGATGGCGCCGTATATCTGCTCCAGGGTGAGGATCGGAAACGCCTGGCGGATGCTCTCCGGCGATGCACCATTGCGGAACTCGTACACAATGGAATCGAGCGGCACTCGCGTCCCTTTGATGTAGAACCCGCCGTCCCGTGGGTCAATGTAATCATTTCCCATCATACTCATAGAATTATACCGCATTCCGCGTTGTAAGGGGCAGAGAGCTATTGCTCCCTCCGAGACTGCTAATGCTCATGTTTATGGCCGCGGTGATTCTAGCCCCGGCGCTGATGGCGGCGGCGTCCGGCCGGGAACGGCCGGCCGGTCAGGGAGGGCTGTCTCGGTAGGTGAGTGCTCGCCAAAAACCAACGCGGTAAACATGAAAATGTCGGTGTCGTCGTCCTTCCAGGCTTGGCGCGGCAGCCCGGCCTTAAGGCAGGTCTCTTCGATGAAAGTATCGCGGCTCCAATGTTCTTCCACCGGGACCTGCGGCAGCAAGACCCCCTCGATATCTCCCTGCTTCATAATCAATCCGTGTTTACCGACCTTGATCTCTTTAATATCCAAGACACGACGGAGCGGCGACATAACCGAAATCTCATACTCGAGCAGCGGCAGCTCCTGGGCGGTGACGGGCGTGAAGCGCGAATCTTCCAGCGCCGCATAGGACGCCACGTCACGCACCGTTTCCGCCAGAGATTTCATCGGCGTGATGTAGCCGATGCACCCTCGCAGCTCGCCATGCTCCTTGAGGGTGACGAACGCGCCGCGCGCTTCCTCCAAGCGCGGGGAGCTGGTTGCACCCACCAGGTAAATCTTTCGATCGCGCACGGCAGTCTCAACCGAAGCCCGCGCAATCCTCATCAAGTCATTCTTTTCACTGCCGGCCAGTGAGAACTCCGCGCTCTTCTTGGCCCCCGCCGCACTCTCCCGCGTGATCGCCACCGCGCCATAACCCACTACGCGGGTCTTGTCGCCGGTGGCGTCGCCGGAGTTGGCGTATTTCAGGATTTGCGCGTGGGTTGCGCCCATGCCCTCAGCGGCGATCATGCCGGCGACGATCGGGCCTCCCCCGCATGCTTCCCAGGTCTGAATACCTCGCTGCCACATGGCGAAATTGCGCGACAGGCTGAGGTAGTCCCAATCCTCGATGGCCTGGAGCGTCTGATGGTCGATCTTGTTCGCGTAGTCGTAGGGGTGGTAGTGCGAGAGGTCGGAACTTACCAGGATAAGCGTCTGGGCGCGCGCCTCAGGCGCCTCCGCCAGCAACGCCTTGGCCAGCGCCCGCCCCAGCGCCCGCTCCAAGCCGTAATCCTGGTCGCCCATGATGATGGGCACCAGCTTGAAATCGCCCAGTGTGCGCTGGAGCCAGGGCAGTTGCACTTCCAGCGCGTGCTCGGCATTCTCGCCCACCTTGAGGTGGCCGCGATCGGAGATCTTGATGGTGGAACTCAGTTTGGCCAGCTTGGCGCGAAAGTCTTGGTCAACCGGAACATTACCCAGCGGGGTGGCGTAGGCGTCGCCATCATAAATGGAGGAAAAATGGAAATTCTCAAAGTGCGACGGCGCAATCACCACCACGCGGGTGTATTTCCGTCCCTTGAGTTGGGCAAAGCAAGCTGCCGCCACCGGGCCCGTGAACATGTAGCCGGCGTGCGGGCAAATCAAGGCCACCAGAGGCCCCGGGACTTGCGGCACAGCGTTGTGTGCCAGAAGGCCGTCGATCATCTGCGTGAGTTCTTTGGGGTCGGCGGGGTAAAAACCACCCGCCACGCCCGCCGCGCGAACTTTCGGCGCGGCGCAGAAGCCAGCCTGGCTCGGGACGGTGATCATCAATGCGAAAAGTTCGATAAGGATTAAAAGCTTGGTATAGGGGTTTCTCATGACATCACCTAAGAGGCAATGGGCAGCAAGCAGAAGAGCAAGGCAAAGGTCAAAACGCAAAAGTCAAAAGGCAAAAGTAAAAGCAACATCGGCTTTGCCTTTTCATTTTGCCTATTGCGCTTTGCCTTTTGACTTCGCACTGCCCACCTATCCATCTGCCTTCTGCCTACTGCCTTCTGCTTACTGCCTACTGTTCTTCACGTCCACACTCCCGGAATCACCGTGTGGCAGAACTGGCACTTACCGTGGCGGATATATAATCCGGCGATTGTGTACCCGGTGCGGTCCACCACTTTCTTCTTGCAATGCGGGCAGTAGGTGCTCTCCGCCGGGTGCCCGGGGACGTTGCCGATGTATACGTAGTGGAGTCCCTCGGCGTCGGCAATGGCCTTGGCTCGCTCCAGAGTCTCGATGGGCGTGGGTGGCAGGTTCTTGAGCAGATACTCGGGATGGAAGCGCGAAAAGTGCAGGGGCACATCGAGGCCGAGCTCGGATTTCACCCAGCGCGCCAGCCCTTGGAATTCCGCATCGCCGTCATTGAGCGTGGGGATCACGAGATAGACAATCTCATTCCAAACGCCCGCCTTGTGAATCGTCAGGATCGCTTCCAATACAGGCTTTAATTCCCCATTTACCACTTCTTTGTAAAAGTTTTCGGAATAAGCCTTTAGATCAATCTTGATGGCATCAACTTGTGCGCACAATTTCTTGAGCGGGTCGGCCTGAATGTACCCGCCGCTCACCACCGCGCTGCGCACGCCCGCCGCCCGCGCCGCGGCGGCACAATCGAGCACATATTCGAGGAAGACCACGGGCTCGCTGTAAGTGTAGGCGATGACTGGGCAGGAATTCTGATGAGCAAGCGCCGTGATTTTGTCAGGCGGCGCATAGGTGCTGCGGACCTGCTCGGGACGCACCTGGGAAATATCCCAATTCTGGCACATCTTGCAATTCACATTGCAGCCGGCGGTGGCGAGCGAAAAGGCCGCGGCCCCGGGCATAAAGTGAAAGAAGGGTTTCTTTTCGATGGGATCGATGTGCGCCGTCACCACGCGCGAATGCACCAGGGTGTAGTAGGTGCCACCGCGATTTTCCCGCGCGCCGCAGTAGCCGCGCTCCTGGTCATCGATCACGCATTCGCGCGGGCAGAGCTTGCATTTGGTCTTCTTGTACGGCAGCTTTTCGTAGAACTTCGCTTCCCGGATGAATTGGCTGTCGTCCTCGGCGGCAAGCGGGGCTCCAGCAAATGCCCCACCGCACACCGCGAGACAGGGCAGGGAAGCGGCCTTCAAAAAGGCCCGGCGGTCGAGAGCGTTCAAAATGGTTCTAGAAGTGTCTTTCATAAATACCACTCATCTTCAAGCCCCGGAAGGTTGTCAGCACCACCCTTTAATCTCCTGCTCAGCACCACCCCGGCGCTCGGCGCGCCATCCCTCCTCATCTGAGGAGGGGAGTTCCTTAATAACTCCCCTCCTGATTCAGGAGGGGTGGCGCCTTGGGCGCCGGGGTGGTTGTCCGCGGTGGGGCGTTTTTCCGCAGGCTGTAAAGCCGAGTGCATACGTGGCGCAAAGTAGCACTGGAGCCACGGTAGCGGCGACATAAGTATTCCGCTCGGTCCATCGTGATGATGTCGCCCCTGCCGGGGCTTGAGAAATTCTTCCATTTCCTTTTTTCCCACGGCTTCATGCCGTGGGCCACATTATGCCGCCAAGGCGGGCTGTCGGACCTGCCGCACAGAAGGTGTAGCAAAATCAATGCAACAAACACGGCCCGTCAAACCTCCACCCGTTCGATGCGCTGGGGATCGCAAGTCCCCAATCGGTGCTCGGCGTCGGCAGCGGTGGCGATATACGCCGGTTCTCGCTTCAGTTCGCGCAGGGAGGGGGCGCCCATTTCCAAGCGCTTTTTCTCAATGATCTTCCAGCCCACATAATCCAGCGCCACGGGATCGCGCGACACCAGCAAGCCGTTGAATGGCCACATCCATTGCGGCATAAAGGACGGCCCGCCGTCGTATTGGGCGTTGAGGCCGTCGCAGATGTGCAGCCGCACTTTCTGCCGGATGGACGCGAGCGCATAAACGTCAGCCACGTAGGGATTGCCGGCATTCGAGTGGTACTTGTTGGGATTGTGAATTGCGCCAAACATGCTTTTGAGGGCCATGGTGACGCCGGCAATACCGTGGTCCTTGAGCACGGGCAGGTTGATGACCGTGTCGCAGACCCGCGTCAGCGTGCGGCACACAAGACTGCCCGCTTTGCCGAAGGTGGCGAGGTCGTCTTCAAAACCCATCACGTCGTTGCCAAAACACCGGAGGCCCGAACCGCGCTCGGCGATCTTGAAGCGGGCGCGCTCCAGGTCCGAGTTCTGCCGGTCCCAGATGACCATCTCGGTAATTCCCGCTTGCCGCAGGCGCTCCGTGATAGCCTCTACCAGTTCCGGATGCGTGGCGTTGCCGCGTCCACCGAGACAGTTCACCTTCAGCCCCACCACCTCGCCTGGGCGCACGACTTTCTTCCACGCCTCAATGGGCGAGTCGCAATCGAAGGAAGCCTGGAGGGCGCGGTCGAGCAATTGGGCGAGCCGCGCGGTGTCGAAACCCATCCCAGCGGTGCGAATTCCGGCATGGCGAGCAATGACTACGCGGGAGCGTCCCGATTCGGCGGCGGAGGGCAAAGCAACGGCGCGGTTGTCACCCAAGTTGAACGCGGCGAGTGTGCCTCCCAGCACGAAGCCCTGCTTCAGGAAGGAGCGGCGAGTTGACAGGAAAGGCGGCCTCTGCATGGGAATGCCTCGGAAGTGGTCTCAGCGGGTCAGAACGTCAGGCGCGGAACTGGGAATTGAGCGGTGAGCGAAGTCCCCCACCCGGTGAGTTGAAAACCGACCCAGATTTGTTGCAGCACTCTGCGTGCCAAGTTGCGAGCCCGCGCGCCGGGGTTGCTATTTTTGAATCTCCATTCTCAAACCACAACCGCTTGCCTGAACCACGAACCAGCCCAAACCCTGTCCTGGCGGTGCCCGTCTTCAGCCGGCTTTTCTCGGCCTCCCAGACAACGCCATCCCATTTTTAGTTTATTTTCATGTAGATAGCGCGAGCGATCTTCAGATCGACCATCTTTTTGGGCCATTGCAACGTTGCTACAGGTGTCATTTGAGAGTCACTGGGGCTCCCAAGTGCGGTCATTTGGCAGGGACTAACTCGCAGATGTAAAAGTGACCTTTCCATACCACCTCACCCACCGTGTGATTGATCTTGTGTCTAAAAATCGAAGCTTTGAGGGCAAGTGTCAATAGGGGCTGTTTCCGCTGGAGTGGGGAAAAGGATGGAGGATACCGAGGCGCCTTCTACCGCCGCATCAATTTACCCAGCCCCCGTGGTTGTCTTTCTTTTCCTGGTCGCGCATGTACACTTCAAATTTTTTACGCAACTGGGCTCGCCGCCATTCGTGATACTGAAGTTGCCAGCGATAAGGGAGAGACCACCCACGCAGGTAGATGTAGCCAAAGAGCATACCCCCCAGGTGGGCAAAGTGGCTGACGCCGGAGCCGGGGCCGCCGAAGGAGCTTACGAATTCGATTGCACCCATAATGACCACGAACCACTTGGCTTTGATGGGGATAATCATGTAGAGATAGATGAGCCGTTCGGGGAAAAGCATGCCATACGCCATGAGCAGCCCATACACAGCGCCGGAACAACCGATGGTGGCCGAAGGCATTTCCGGCCGGAAGAGCGCGTTCAGAGTCACATCCAGAATTCCCGCGCCGATGCCGGTAAGGAAATAGTAAAAGAGGAATTTCTTGCTTCCCCACTTGCTTTCGAGGTCCGACCCAAACATCCACAACGCGAACATGTTGAAGATGATGTGGAACCATCCTCCATGAAGGAACAAATAAGTCACAAGTTGCCAAAGGTAAAACCTATGAATGACCAGGTCCGCTTGGAGTGCGAACCATGCGAAAGGGTAGGCAAACACCTCTGAATGGAAAATTTGGGCGGGGATGTAAGTGAGAACAAAAGCCGCACTCGTGACGATGATCAGTTTCTTGACCATCGGCGTGAGCGGTGGCCCGAAGGAAAATGCGACTTGGCGATAAGGTGACATCTATAGAAGCGTACCACAAGAATGGGGATTAGGGGCTGGGGTGCTGAGGACTCGGCAGGGCCCCGTCATTGCTCAGGGGGCCGCACACGTCCAGAGGTACGAATGCATCATCTGCGAATAGACCCCTCACCCACCGCCTTGCGGTCCCCCCTCTCCCCCTGGAGAGGGATAAAAATCAAAATCCCCCCCTCTCCCTTGGGGAGAGGGGGGACCGCAAGGCGGTGGGTGAGGGGTCACTCTCAACCCAATCGACTTTGATGGAGCCCTGGGACTCGGGTTCCCGGTTTCGCCCGAATCCGCAGATCCTAACCCCTGCTCCCTAATGCCTAATCCCGGCTTTCACCCCTGCGGTGTACGGTGCTTGGCCTGCTCCATGGCGATCTCGTTGATGTGGCTGAGCGCCCTGGCCCCTGAGGCTCCCTCGATGGCTTTCACGGCGATTTCCTGTACCTGCCGCTTCGCCTCTTCCAGTTGTTTTTCGAGGGCGGCCATCTGGACCGACTCCCGCGTCAGACTTTCTTCGAGAGCTTTGATGCGGAGCTCCGCCAGACGTTTCTCCGCCTCGCTGTCCTTGGAAAGAATCAAGATCCGCTGTTCGAACTTCTGTTCAGTGGCCCGCGCGGACTCAGCCGCGGCACCTTCGGATTCCTGCCGGAGCCGAACCGGAAACTCTGCCGCTTCTTTGCGAAGACGTTGGATCTCCTCTTCGCTCGACTTCAAAGCGGCTTCGCGCTCGCGCCAACTCTTATCCAGGGCCTCCTGCTTTTCCTTGTTGGCCCGTTCCAGGAGCTTCATTTCCTCCTCGTACTTGTCCTGCGCCTTCTTGCGTTCCAGCGCCTTGCGGTATTCGTATTCCTCCCCCTCACGCTGACGCTGTTTCTTGAGGGTTTCCTCCTGCTCCTTGCGCTCGCGTTCCGACTGTTTCTGCTCTTCCGCCCAAGCTGTCCGTTGCGCCGCAATTTCCGTCTCGATCTGGTCCTTCTGGCGACTGTAATCCTGAACGAGTTGGTCGATGGATGTCGCGGCAAGATCGATTTTGTGCAACCGCTCCAGCTCTTTCTGCTCGAGGATTACCGCGTCCCGAAGCGTGCCCAAGCGGTTGACTTCCTGTACAAGTTGGTCGGAAAGCGCGGCCAGCGATTTCGAGACATCGAGCCCCAGGTTCGAAATCTTGACCACCACGGCATCCACCGACACGCCCTCGACCGCCTGCCGGGTTTCCGCCTCTCTTTGCTTTCGCGATTCTTCAGTTTTCGGCTCCAAAGTCTCGCGGGCGGTCGCCGCTTCCTCCCGGATTTCGGCGAATTCCTCATCAATCTCGGCCTTCGAACGCTTGGGCCGCGGTGTAGCTTTGGTTGTCTTTGCCATGAACGCTCACCTCCCCTAAAATTGTTGGGCAATTAGGTTAGCAGATTGGCGAGCGACCGGCACATCTATTCCGCGATTCGGTAGTGTCCTAATTTGCGACGTAGCGCCGGGCTTTAGCCCGGCATGTGCCGCCCTAAAGGGCGGCGCTACATTCAAAATAGGACACTACCCGCGATTCTCGAAAGCCAAGAGAACCCGGAACGGGGATGATGCATATTTACGGGAAGAGGGGTGCAAAATTGGCGGCGAGCCGAAACCATAGGGTGCCGAATTCAGTTGCAGAGTGCCGCGTGCGTCACATAATCGCGGTGGGTGGCGCCGGTTCATCGGGGCTGCCGGCATTTGCCAGCGGGACCCGGACCAAGGCCGTGATCAGCATGAAGAGCGCAATCAGTGCGGCCCAGAACGGCGCCGCCCACGACACGAGAGTAACATTTTTGCCCGATCCCACCAGCCCGGCAATGACCAACCCACACAGAGCCTCGCCGGCGATCAGCCCCGAAGCCGTGAGCACACCGGCATTATCCACTCGAGCTTTCTGCGCATCGTTCAGGCCTCGGCCATCCCGCAGCTTGTCTGTTGCCCAGCGGATAACCCCTCCCAGGAAGATCGCAAAGGTGGTCCCCAGCGGGAGATACATGCCGACCGCGAAGAGCATCACGCTCTTCACTTCGATCATGATCAATGCGAAGCCCATCAGAATTCCGACAATCACCAGCGGCCACGCCATATCACCGCCCACAATGCCTTTGGCGAGCATCGCCATCAGTCCGGCTTGTGGCGCGGGCAATGCAGGGCTGCCGAAGTGGTACGCCCTATCGAGAATCGCCAGCGGGAAGAAGAGAACCAACGAGGCGACCACGATGCCGAGCAGGTCGCCCACCTCCATCTTAGCGGGCGTGCCGCCAAGAATGTGTCCCACCTTGAGGTCCTGCAACATCTCCCCGGCCACGGCGGAAGAGACGCACACCACCGCGGCAATGCCGAGCACCGCAGTGACTCCCCCGGCGCCGGAGACGCCCAGGGCCACCATCAGCAAAGCTGCAATCACCAACGTACAAAGCGTCAAACCCGACACGGGATTATTGGAGGAGCCGATCATTCCGACCAGATTCCCGGAGACCGCGCCGAAGAAAAAACCGACCACCACCATCACGAGTGCAGCGACAAGCGCGCCAACTATGACTTTCGAGTTCGCAAGATTTCCCGCGCCGCCGATGAAGAAGTAGTACAGCGCCATCATCGCCAAAAACACTACGCCCACGCCCGCAAATACGAACTTGGCACTCAGATCGCGGTCGGTGCGGCTGGTGGCGGCATGCGCAGCGGCGGATTTCTTCAGGTCCCTGAGGGCACGCGCCATGCCGGCGCCCAATTGCTTGCGCATCTTAAACAAGGTGTAGGACGCGCCGACCAGCATTCCGCCCACCGCGATGGGGCGCACAACCGAGAAATAAATTGCCTGCGCCAGCAATGTCCAGGAGAGCGGCTGACCGCCCGCTTGGGAAGCCTGGATCGTGGGCCCAAGGACAAAGGTAAGCAGCGGAACGAGCAGTCCCCATGCTAATACGCTGCCGGCAAAATTCAAGGATGCGAGCCGCGGGCCGATGATGTAGCCGACTCCCAGGTAAGCCGGGCTCACATCCGGAGCGGTGAAAATGGTCGCGCCCCCGGTTACCGTAGTCGCAACGTTGGGGTTCGTGCTGGTGCGCAGCAGGAGTTTCTTGCCCAAGGCGCTGATGCTGACGGGAAAGGTGTTGTTCGCTGAAAATACGTTAATTGCGCCCAGAAGGTACACGAACCCGCCAAAGCCCATGTTGGCAAACAGAATCTTAGCCGCCTTGGAGCCTTGCTGGCCAGCCTTGTGGATCTCCGAAGCGGCGACCGACTCCGGGAAAGGAAGTTCCGGGTCCTCCACCATGACTCGGCGGAGAAGCGTGACGAAGAGGATCCCCAGCGTGCCGCCAATGACCATGAGCGCGACGGTTGTCCCGTATTTATCGCGAGTCAGGCCTGGCCACAAGCCTGCCATCACAAAGGCGGGAATGGTGAAGACGGCACCCGCGGCAACCGCCTCACCGATTGACCCGACGGTTCGCGAAATGTTCTCCTCCAACAGGGAGCCCTTCATGAGCCGCAGCAGTGCCATCCCGATTACGGCAGCGGGATAGGTTGCCGCGATGGTCATTCCGGCTTTCAAACCGAGATAGGCATTGGCAGAACCAAGGATTCCCGTCATCACCAGTCCGATCACCAAAGCGCGGACGGTAAACTCCTTCATCTCCATGGTCTCGGGCACGTACGGGGTATACTTCTTCCGGGGGCTTCCGGACTCAGCGCTGGTTTCAGTGCTCATAGGGTTATTCCTAAGAACGGCTGTTTAGGAGCCATTTCCTTTGGTGAGGAAAAGCCTCACCACAGAGCGCACACAGACCACAGAGCAGAGTACTTCTGCTTGCGTGGATAGAGATCACGGGTTCCTTAGTTTTGTTGACCCACAGTCGTTTCTCCGTCTGCTCTTCGTGACCTCTGTGGCCTCCGTGGTGAAATCTCTTCTGGGTTGCGGTTCGGCCGCGTTTGGGGCAGGATTCGCGTCACGCGCCCAACCTGGCTCGCACCTTCTCGCTCACACGCTTGCCGTCGGCGTTCTTGCCGGCGAGCTTGGCCATGGCCGCTTTCATAGCCTTGCCGAGATCCTTCGCTGTGCTGGCGCCGGTCTCGGCGATGGCGGCAGTTACCGCCGCATCGATATCCTCTTCATTGGCCGCAGCCGGGAGATAGGCTTCGACAATCTTGATCTCGGCTTCTTCCTTGTCCGCTAAGTCGTCTCTTCCGCCCTTGCGAAAAGCCTCAACGGACTCGCGACGCTGCTTGGCAAGTGTCCGCAGCACGGCAAGAGCTTCCAGGTCGTCAACGGCTTTTCCCAGTTCGACCTTCTTGTTCATCAGAGCGGCTTTCATCATGCGCAGAACGGAAAGCTTCAGCGCTTCCTGCGCCTTGAGGGCCACCACCAGATCCTTCTCGACTTTCTCAGCGATAGACATAGAAGCTTTCCCTCCCGGATCTTCACAATTCCCCGCGACTATACCATAAAGCCCACGCGAGGGGACCAGGGGGAGAAGTTTGGAGAGTAACACGGGTGGCTGCAGGGGGGCCGGCGCCTGCCCCGCCGTGACGGGGATCATAGGAGGGCCGTGAGCCTTCAGTTTAAGAGATCAGGGAACGGCGCACCAAGAATCAAACTGCCCCCTTACCTGAGTGGGCAGAAGAGTACGCAGAGGATTGACAGCGTGGCGTACACGTGCCAGACTGTAAGTTAAGTGGGAAGCGGACGCTTTCCACGCCGGACCACGACATGTGCGCCCGTAGCTCAGCTGGATAGAGCACTTGCCTACGAAGCAAGGGGTCGGGTGTTCGAATCACCCCGGGCGTACCACTTAACTTCTTTCCTTACAATGTCCTCTTGGTTTTTATAGCCGGTGGAAAGTCGAAAACGTAACAAAGCTGTAGTAAAACTACCTAACTCGGCTTGGACGTAATAGAACTCGCCGAGTGTTCATTGGCGTGCCGGTCGAGCTGGGCGAGTGCCTCTCGCATCATGTTGACCTTGGCTTGGCTGTACGCGCTAATGGTTTTTTCATAAGGTCGGCAAGGATGCAGATCAATACGAAATTCAGTGCATCGGAGCTATCAGCCCTTGAAATTCCCTTACCGCCATATCCCCTCCAGCGCCAATTCGCCGCCCGCGTCCAAGAAATCCGGGCGCTCGAAGCCCGCTAGGCCGAAAGCCGCCGCTGCTTGGACGACCTCATCCAATCCCTCCTCCACCGCGCCTTTCAGGGGGAACTATGATCGGCAGTTTGCCTGACTACCGGCTATCATCCGGGCCAGCCATCCGGGAACCTGGGTAGCGCAGGGCCCGCCCTACGGCCCCTTCGACAGGCTCAGGGCAGGCTCTGCGGCTCTTCCAGCGGTGCGGGTACTTGCCGCGCCGCAAACAAAATAATCCAAATGCTCACGGGCCGCGCCGCCCAAACCACCGCGCGGTGGAAAAGCCGCAAGGCTGCAGAGCGAGCCCTGCGCTACATCTTCTCTTGCGTGCTCGCCCATGCAGGTTTCCCGACCCCGGCGAGAAAGCCGCAATCATAGGCCTGTCCTTACTTTTGAGTTAGGCGTTTTGACCTTTGCCTTTTGACTTTCCCCTCAAATACCCGATGGGCAAGGAAAAGCCGCGGACCTTCAAAACAGGTCCGCGCTACACCTGCCTTCCGGCAACGACATCTTGTAGTCTCTGGCACTGACACAACTTTCTTTACATTCATAGCGTAGGTTGATATACTACGATGGTGATACTGCGGGGTGCCGCCATGTCCGCGCGCAAGACTCCGAAAATCGGCTCATCGGTTCATCGGCTCATCGGGTGAGCGCGGTGTTGGTTTTAGATGGCGCGATGACAAAATCAGTTATGAGTCATTGGAGGCGAGCGGCAGGCAAAGAGCAGTCCGGGGAACTGAAGCACAAATCTCAGATCGCAAATTGGCGACCGAATGTGGCAAATCTCAAATCGAAAATCGGCAATCAAGAATCGAAAATGGGCCGATGGCCCGAGGGCCCGATCATCACGGCTCTCCAAGATATGTCAGGAACAAAAGGGGTTAGCTATTTAGCGCCAAAATGTCACAAAGCCTCAGCTCATTAAAATCAAGATATTTAGCTCAAAATACGGGAGAAGGGCAGAAAAAAAGGGGCGCGGCTCGCCATGATGTACAAGAAACGAAAGAGGTTAGCGATGAATCGAGAAAACTTTACAGAAATCGATGTCATTGAAATTAAAAGGTTTAACTGGTTTTGCGATGGCGAGGGGTCGTGAAAAAAAAGGGTGAAAATCGACGCGAAAATTCCGTAAGTCATTGAAAACACATATAGAAAAAATGTCCACTTTTCGCCTCTCCATGATGTTCATGAAAACAAACGAGTTAAGCCCTTCTCTCCAAGATGTTGATGAAAATAAAGGGACTTATTCAAAAGCGATGCGAGCCGCCGGCTATACCTGGCGGGAAGCTGGCGGCTGCCGGGAGCAGGTAGCACAGGTTGTGGGAACCGTTGATGATCCAGTAGTCCTTGTCGCCGGTGGTGAAGTCGAGAATGTCCTCGTCGGCGGGCAGAACGATCACGGTGGAGAAGCGCAGCTTGGCATGGACTTCGACGATATCGCTCTGGGCGTACTTGACGGTCCTCGCGCCGTTCGTTTGGGCGGAAGCGAGGGCACAGGCGAAGATCGGGGTGAGAGGAAACACGGCAAGGGTTTTCATGAGTGTTCTCCTAGCAGCCCGTGGTGAAAGTCAACCGAAGCGGGTCCAGACACAGATACGGTAATGGCCGCCAGGATGAGATTGCGTGCTGTTTTCATAACAAGGGTGTCCTTTACAAGTAAATTGCGAAAGGGAGAGCGGAGTTCCTATGCGAGTCGAAACCCGTCCCCCCAAGGTTGGGCAGGGACTGATGAGAGCGCATGGCGCTCACTCAGGCGAGGTTGTGTCGTGCCGTCCGGAAAACCTTTCGGGCGTTCGCCCCATACACTTTCTCCAGGACGTCGTCCTGCAAGCCCAAACCATACAGCGGCCAGTGGTAGGCAAAAGCGCCGGTGGTTGATTGGAGTTCCGGGTCCCATTCGTAGAAGTGCTCATCGAGCGTTTCCAGGATCCGGAATGTGGCGCGGAACATCGCGCGGCAGTAATGCATGTCCGTCCCATAGAGCACCCGGTCGGGGTACTGCCCGATGAACTGGCTTGCAAATCTTGCAATCGGAGACATCTCCGCAAATCGGGCGCCCAGGTCCACATAAAGGTTGGGACTGCGATCCAGCATTCCGCCCAATCGAGTCAGGTCGTACTCCAGGTTGGCGATGTGGCACGCGATGAACGTTGTTTTGGGGTGCTTCGTGACCGCGCGCTCCAGGCTCGCGATCAACTGATCGTGCCCCAGGACGCCCGGACCCAACGTGATCCTCCATGTATAGCAGTTCATGAGACCGTCATTGGTATTATCCATGGGCTCATAGGACCAGATGGGATCTGAGACGTGCATGTTGATGGGCATTCCCAGGCGCGCGCATTGGTCATAAAGAGAGTCCAGGCGCGGGTCGTCCGGGTGCAGTCCCGAGCCTTTGGGGGCGCCCCAGATGCCGGTGCCTTTGTCGCCGATTTCCCCAACCCCCACGGCGCCCAGACGATGACACTCCTCCAGTGCTTTCGCGGCGTTCGGCCCGAATCCCGGCCGGTCGCAGCCGGAAAGGTCAAAGCCGCACCACAGATCGAAACGGTCGGGGTACTTGGAGAACACTTTGCTCAACGTGGAGAATTTCTCCGGAGAACCCGTTCGGATGAACATGACGGACTTCTCGATGCCCGCTTCGTCCATGAGCTTGACCATCTCTTCCAGGCGTTCCGGAGAGTCAACCCACTCGGCGTGCTGATGTACATCGATGGCAGGGAATTTGGCTTTGATGACTTCGTTCCTGGGGACTTTGTAAATGGATCGTGGGCGGTAGTCCTTCAGCAGGAGCTTGTCCGGCGAGGTCGGGGACGAATTCGCCGGGCTCTGCGCCTGTTGGGCGCGCCCGGACCCCGGCGGCATTCCGGCGGCCGCTGCCGATAGTATCATCCATTCTCTGCGGTTCATGGGCACTCCTACACCTTGCCGGGCAGCGCGTACGGACTGCGATGTTCACATTTCAACATCAAGTCCGCTTCCGCATCGGCGGTGAAACGCTCCGTGGCCGGATTGAACGTCAAGTTCCTGCCCAGCCGTTCCGAGATGTTACCCAGCAAGGCAAATGCGGTGGAGAGATAAACCTCGTTAACGTCCGCATGCATGAGTTCTTGCTTCTCCGCGCGGACGGCGTCGAAGAAGTTTTGGAAGTGCACCACCTGCATGTCGCGCGACGGAACACCGTCCTCGTCACTGCCCAAATCCGGTTCCGCCTGCCTATTGCTGCCGAGAAAAACCTGGGATTTTCCCTCCGAGTCTGGACTGATCGTCCCCGTCCCCTGAGGGCGAAGGCCAACGGAGCGGCTCCCGCGCCCATCAAGAAAGATCTTCGCGCGATCTTTTGCATTTAAGAAGTCACTCTCTCGGCGATGCCAGGCCAGTATCCTCCGAATTCTTAAGCCTGCGACGCCTTCCGCTTGACCGTAGGGCAAACGCGGGCCGCCCCATCTCCACGATCAGAATTGCCTGGCCGCTCGCGATGGGGGCGGGGCTTGTACTTCCGTTTCGATACCTTGCGTTGCGGTTTCGACCCTATCGAGCGCGGAGGGGCAACGCGGCATTTTCAGGCTATCGAGCAAAGCCAGGATGTTCTCATTCAGGAAATCGATATGCGCGGCGTCGAGGGGATCTAAATCGCGCCGCAAGTCCCGCACCAGGGGTGCGCTAATGATGCCGCGGGCGGCGAGCAGCCGTTTTTCCGCGTGATGATAAATTTCCATGTTCTGGAGGCTGTAGACGATTTGCGGCAGCGTGCCCGTGAACACTGCGTACGCTTCCCGCCGGTGGCCGTCCTTGGCCAGCCGGAATGCGCGTGCCAGCAGGTCCGCCAGCGAAAGCGAAGGCATGACGCCGCAGATTCCCGCGGCCACCAACTCGAGCAGATACATGCCGCCCCAACCTTCGATCACTCCCACTTCCCCGGAAGTCGCTTCAAGAATCGCTGCGACGCGCGCGGCCATCAGCGGCTCTTCCAGCTTTACCCAGCGAAAATGCGGATGCCGCCGATGGAGCTCGGTGATGAAACTCGTGCTGACCGTGGGGCCGCCGGGATTGAAGTCCTGCAGCACCAGCGGGACGTCGATCCGAGATAAAATGCGGTCGAAATAGCGCAGCAGGTCCTTCTCCGCCACGGCAAACTGACGGGGGACGGCCACCGACACCGCCGCTGCGCCCGCGTCCTGCGCGAATCGCGCCAGCTCTGTGGCATGGACTGCGGCGCCGGCATTCGCCTGCGCAATCACCGGTAGCCGATGGTGAACTTGCTCGATGGCCTTCGCGACAATATCCCGGCGTTCGGCATCGGAGAGCTTATAGAATTCACTCGCATAAGCCGGTAAGCAGACCGCGCAAACATCGATCCCACAGGCGAAGTCCAGCAGCCGGCCGAGGGCGGCCGAGTCAATCCGATCCTCTTCATCGAAGGGTGTCGGAATGATGGGAATGATGCCGTCTATCTGAAGAGTTGGTCGTGTAATCATCGGGATGCAGTGTACCTTGGGCAGGCATCCTGTCAATGCAATTGCGTCAGCCTTGGCGCTGGTCGTCCAACCGGCTGGACAATTCTTCCGGTGCAATCGCATCGCGTCCCAGCAGACCCTGAAGACGGTCTTTCTGGGCTGCTCCTACCCTGGGGAATGTGTGTTAAGATGGGTTCATTATTCAGGGGTTTGAACGGCTCTAGATGATTGAGGAATCCGATGTCGGATGCCAAGAGCTGTCCTGTTCCGGCCATAGAGCGCGCGCTCACGGTGCTTGAGTTCCTTGCGCAGTCGAAGTCTGGGTTCTCGACTTCGGAAATAAGTCGCAGGCTGGGACTACCCAAAAGCTCCACCTACCTCATCGTAGAAACTATGGAACGACAGGGGTTCCTCCGAAAGAACTGTCAAACCGGCAGATACTGTCTGGGTTTGAAAATGATCCGTCTGAGCCGCAGTGCCCTCGAAAACCTCGACCTGCGGGAAGAGGCGAAGCCCTTCCTGCGTTCGCTCATGCAAGAAACCAATCTCATTGTCCATATGGCTGTGCTCGATGGCACAGAGGCCGTCATTGTTGAGAAGGTGGCAACGCCGGGGATGCTCCTGGTGCCTACCTGGGTGGGTCGAAGATTGGACGTAAATTGCACGAGTGTCGGCAAAGCGTTGCTCGCTTTCACTCATGAGGATGAATTGGACGAGATCGTACAACTCAAGAGCTTTCCGAAGCGTAATGACAACACCATAACTTCCCTAAGCGCCTTAAAGCGGGAGCTTGCCCGGGTGCGGATCATGGGTTATTCCATCGATGACGAGGAGGACGAAATCGGCGAGCGGTGTGTTGGGGCGCCTATTTTCGATGCTGACTCTGCCATCATCGCCTCGATCAGCGTGGCGGGAACCGTAAGCCAGGTCCCGAGCGAGCGTATTCCCGCCCTAGCCGACTCGGTGAAGCGGACGGCAGCACAGATTTCATCGCGCTTGGGCAACATCTGGAAAGGTTCCGAGGTTTGAGCCGCTGAGGCTGGAAGTTCGGGATAATTTCAAATCCTCGCAAACCCTCATCGATGACCAAGGAGTACGGAAGGTATTAATGACCACCGCGCGCTGAACCGTCAGCGGCAGGCTCAATATCCCGGACTAGACGATTCCAAAGGCGGGAGCGCATCGCCACTGCCGCCGCGGCATCAAGGGATTGCGCTCCGCCCATCCCACCAAGGGCGAAACCAGAACCAGGATAATGCGTGCACCCAACCACATGCGATTGATGGATACCTCCGCTCGGGCATTTAGCTCTAAGGTAAGCCACTGGTTTGACCAGTGCGACTCGAAGAGGTTTGACCGTTGCCCGATTCCCCGCAAGGGGAACACCGCGAGTAGCCGTAGGTGAAACCTACTGTGGTGTCCCGGATAAGATTTGACAATGGCATGTTGCAAGGACCCCCTCACCCCCGGGCCCCTCGGTCGCCACGGCCACCGAGGGGAGGATGGATTTTATTGCCCTCGCCCCTTTGG
>JBEKQO010000040.1:0-41693 GCA_049519635.1 Terriglobia bacterium
CGCGCCACCCCTCCTCATCTGAGGAGGGGAGCGTTTTCAACAACTCCCCTCCTGATTCAGGAGGGGTGGCGCCTTGGGCGCCGGGGTGGTTGTACGCCGAGGACAGTTTTTCCGCAGCCTGTGAAGCCCCGCCCTTCCAAAATCGTGATGAGAAATGCGGGCTGAGGATGACAACGCAACGGGCGGCGGAATCGCAAGCTACGTACGTTTTCATCTCTAACTCTTGCGCTATGCGTTTTGACGTGTTCTTGCCCCTTTGGCCGGCTCGGGATGGCAAGAGCAGTGACGAGTCGAGAATGACAAGAAGCAGGCAGGGTCCGAAGGTGGCCAGGTCCGACGGCCAAACCCCAAAGTGATACACTTACCCTTATCGATTATCGGCAGTTTGGGGCGAGAGGATGGATCAATTTGCTCCGTCAGGAGATTATCAAGGGTCCGGTGAACCGATGGCCCGATAAGTTCTCTCTCCGTCGCTCCGTTGCGTTCGGATGCCCATTTCACCTATAATGTCGTTGGATTCAAAGAGTCAGGATTTTCACTATGCCCTCGCCCATCGTCCAAAAACTGCAGGAAGAGATACAAGCGTTGGAGCACGAACTGAACCACGAACTGCCCAAAGAACTGAAGCGCGCGCGGGCCTTGGGTGACCTGAGCGAAAATGCCGAATACAGTATGGCAAAGGAGCGCCAGGATTTCGTTAGCGCACGCTTGATGCAACTCAAGAACCGTCTGGCGGACCTTTCGCTCATCAACATGAATAACATACCGAAGGATCGCATCGCCTTTGGTTCGAAAGTTACTCTTTATGACGTCGACCGCGATGTGGAAATCGAGTACCGGTTGGTGACCAGCGAAGAAGCCGACGTCAGCAAGGGGATGATCTCCACGACCTCTCCTATTGGAAGGGGCTTGATGGGTAAGAAATTGGGTGACTCGGTCAAAGTGACCACCCCAAATGGCTCCCGCGAATTTGAAATCCGCGCCGTTCTGACCTTTTACGAGCAGGCTTAAGTAACTCCCGCGGGCTTGCTCCCGCCCGGAGCACAGAGGCCTTCCATGGTAACGCGAAAAATTGGCGACACTCTTCAGCATGTTCTCGACGCCATTGTCCGGGGATTTTCCGCCAGCAGCATCAACCCCAATTTCCTCACCTTCATCGGATTCGCCATCAATTGCCTGGCGGCGTATCTGTTCGCCTACGGGTTTTTTCCCTGGGCAGGCGCCACCATCATCCTGGCCGGCATTTTCGACATGACGGACGGGCGCGTGGCACGCCGCCTCAAGCGTGTGACCCCCTTTGGCGGTTTTTACGATTCGGTCATGGACCGCTACTCGGACCTCTGTGTGTTGATCGGACTGTTGATCTACTACGGGCGCATCAATCGCTATTCTTACGTCTGCCTGGTGGCCGTCGCCATGATCGGCTCCGTCATGGTCAGTTATACCCGCGCCCGCGCCGAAAACCTGATTGCCACCTGCAAGGTGGGGTTCCTGGAGAGACCGGAGCGCGTAGTGCTGATTATCATTGGGGCATTGTTTGACCGCATGGCGCCGGTGCTTTGGCTGATTGCCGTGCTTTCCAATGTCACGGTTCTCCATCGCATTCTCTTCACGCGCCGAGAGGCTCGAAGACTGGCTTCTCAACAAGCCGCATCTTAGCTTTCCGCCCCACTTAGGATTTTCCAAATGACCGGGGGGGCGCATCCATCGAAGCCAATACATGCGCCACCCTTGGCGGTTGCGGCAAGAGGTAGCGCTGTGCAACGCGCTGCTTACTTTGGCCATAGTCCCGACCCGCACAGGACACCCTCACCCCCACGTTTTGCGGGTCGTGGGGGTGAGGGCGGTGATCTCCCATCTGCCGTTTAGACCGTTACGCTACATGCGTCCATAGGATGTTCTCCCCCTTGGATGCGCCTCCGCCGCGTGGCCGCCAGATACGGGTGACTCATATTAAGAGCTGGACGTGCCGTGAGTGCCGAGCGATGATAGGGGTGATTTGAACGGATCTCGCGACCCGAGCCAAACTGCAAGCGGCTCAGGGCCCCCCGCAGTTACATGCATGATGACCGCCCATCAATTCGAAATTCAAAACCGCAACATGATTGAAACCCAGCTTCGCCGGCGGGGGATCCGCGACGAGCGGGTGCTGGAAGCCATGCGGCTGGTTCCCCGCCACGAATTTGTGCCGGCAGAGTCGGTGGACGCTGCTTACGAGGACCGCCCTTTACCCATCGGTGAACGCGAGACGATTTCCCAACCTTACATTGTGGCCGCCATGACGGAGGCGGCGCGCGTTTCGCCTGGCGACAAAGCGCTGGAAATCGGCGGGGGCTGCGGCTATCAAGCGGCAATTCTCGCCCATCTCGGCGCAACGGTTTGGATGATTGAATCAAATCCCCGGCTCGCGGAGGAAGCACGGAAGCGCCTTGCCCGGCTGGGTTATAAGAATGTCGAGGTGTTCGCAGGCGACGGGAGTGAGGGACTTCCTATCCACGCGCCCTACGATGTGGTCATTGTAAGTGCGGCGACGCCCAGCGTGTCGCCCGTCCTGCTCAGCCAATTGGCGGAGGGCGCCCGCTTGGTGGCACCGGTAGGAAATCTGCACCGTCAGGAACTCTTGTTGCTTTGCAGGCAGGCAGGGCAGATGTCCACGCGGCTCCTCGGCCCGTGCCAGTTTGTGCCTCTGATCGGAAAGGGCGGCTGGCCGGAACTGCGGAATACGGCAGACAGTAGAGGGTAGACGGGCCGTATGCTGTCTTCTGTATCCTGTCTACTGACTCCAGCCTCCTGTCTTCTGCTATAGTCTCGCTCCATGCCCGAACTGTTTCTCAGCATCGTGCTTCCCGCTTACAATGAGGGCGGCCGCATCGCCAGCTCGCTGGGCGCAATTCAGGATTACGTCCGGGCGAAAGGCTTCCCCGTCGAAACGATCGTGGTGGATGACGGCTCGACTGACAACACAGTGGAAGTCGCTTCCGGACAGCCCGGGGTCCGCGTGCTGCGCAACGACCGCAATCGCGGCAAAGGATTTTCGGTTCGGCGCGGAGTTCTGGAAGCGCAAGGTGAGCTGATCCTCTTTACCGACGCTGACCTTTCCGCTCCCATCGACGAAGCTGACAAACTGCTGGCAGCGATGGAGTCTTCCCACGCCGATGCAGTGGTGGGTTCACGGGCGTTGCAACGCGAGCTTATCGGCATTCACCAATCGATGTTTCGTGAATGGGGCGGGCGATTCTTCAACTTGCTGGTGCGGATTTTCACCGGCCTCAGAATCCACGACACGCAGTGCGGCTTTAAACTCTTCCGGCGCGGGAGCACACGCCGGGCCTTCGAGCTCCAGCGGGTGGATCGATTTGGATTCGACCCGGAAGTCCTCTTCCTGATCCGACGCCTGGGGGGCAGGGTGGTGGAGGTCCCGGTGCGCTGGAATCACAGCGCTGCCACCAAGGTGCATTACCTGCGAGATTCGCTGCTGATGACCCTGGACTTGGTGGTTCTCCGCTGGCGGGCCTTGACGGGCCAATACCGCGCCTGAATCTCTTGTTATTTTCGCCTAACTTTCGCCTCTTTTTTTCTTGACTCTCCGAAAATAGGGACTTAATATCGGCCTATCGCTAGAAAGGAGGTGATCGATGTCGATTGAAAGTGATTGTAACCTTAGCGAGGGTGCTGAGGCTTAGGCGCAAAGCATGCGTCCGCTCGTGGGTCCCTCTCTCTAGCTCAGAGAGGGTGTAGTGGCAAGGCGCTGCTGGGCGCCGTTCCTGTGTAGGATCTGAGGTAGGAAAAAGCCAAACCCATCAGTATCCCGGGCCCCTGGTTGTACGGTCAGCGTACAACCAGGGGCTTTCAATTTTTGGGGGTGAAGATTTTCCGGCGCAGCCTCACTGCACAGCAAAGCTGCGATTCTCGGCGCTCCAGCGGGGTGCGGTTTGGATGGCTTGCAGAACTTCTTCCGGCTCGTTCACGACTGTCCACATGTCCCGGTGCCGGGTGTCCATGAATCGTTCCGCGATGCAGTGTTCGAGCGCCGCCATGACGCGGTCATAAAAGCCGCGTGTGTTCACCATGATGATGGGTCCGAGATATTTGCCCAGCCGCTTAAGAGTGATGGTTTCGAAAAGCTCTTCCAGCGTGCCGCAGCCGCCGGGCAGAGCCACGACGGCGTCAGCGCCTGCGAGCATCTGGTGCTTGCGCTCGCGCATGTCCTCCACAATGCGCATTTCGGTTAATTGCCGGTGTCCCCATTCGAGATCTACCATAAAGCGCGGTATGATGCCGATCGCCGTCCCGCCCGCGCCCAGCGCCCCTTCCGCGAGCCGCGCCATGGCGCCCGCTCCGCCTCCCCCGTAAACCAGCGTCGCCTGATGGCGGGCCAAGTGGCGGCCCAGGCGCTCGGCGGCATCAAGATACAATGGATCGCACTGCCGGCTCGAGGCGCAATAAACACACACTTTCAGGTTACTCATCAAGAATCCTCCGCAGAACTCGGTGGGCCGCTACCGCCGCCTTTTTATCATCTCGAATGCTTGCAGGATCAATGCCGTGGCCATGTCCGTCAGGTGGTATGGCGGCAGGTCTTCGCGCCGCACCCATCGCGCGTCCACTACGTCGGAGGCGGGGCGCAGCCGTCCGCGCCTTCGCCGGCAGAGATAATCGACAATGACGTAATGATATTTCACGCGCTTCCCTTCGCGCATGATCCGATCAAACACCAGGATGCACTCCAGGGGCTCAACGTCCAAGCCGGTCTCTTCCTTCAACTCGCGTTGCACGCCAGCCGCGAGTTCCTCGCCTAGTTCCAGCATACCGCCGGGAATGGACCACTCCCCTTTCAGCGGCTCGCTGCCACGGCGAATGAGCAGGACGCGGTCGCGATGAATTACCACCCCACCAACGCCCACCAGGGGATGCTTTGGGTACTTACGTTTCATAGGGCGCCCCGATTGTAACTCAAGATGGATTCACCACAGAGGCATAGAGATCACACAGAAAGACGCCTCTGCTTGCGCGGGAAGAGATTAGGCTTCTTTGTTTATTGACCCATCGTTTTTTTCTGCGTCTGGTCTCCGTGACCTCTGGGAGCTCTGTGGTGAAATCACTTTTGGATTGCGGCCCGGCTGCGCTATGGTGAATTTTTTCCCCTTGGCACGGGTAAAATTCCCGAATGCGGAGCACCGCATGGCGAAGCCGAAAGGGAAAACGTCAGCGATTGCGCCTGGCGCCGGCTGCGTTCAACTTTCGGCCACATCCGATTTTAGCGCGCGTTTCTTACGGTACCAGACAATCAGAGTATCGAGAGATAACTTTCCGGGGCCGAAAAACAGGATGAGTATCGAAGCGAACAGGAAGGTATAGGGAGCGGCCGCGTAGAACTTATCGGGATCGGAAAAGACGGACCCCAGGGCCTCCCGGTCCCCAACGATAAATGCGACGATCATATCAATCGTCAGGGGCAAAGCAATGAGGCGTGAAAACAGTCCCAGCGCCAGCAAAATTCCTCCGACGACCTCAAGCCAGGAGATGAAATACGCATTCAGTGCCGGAGCGGGAACTCCCAAGCTCGTGAAGTATTCCGTGACATGGGGAATGTTCGTGACTTTTCCCCATCCCGCCTGCGAAAACTGCCAACCCCAGTAAAGCCTGATGGCAAGAAGCAGGAGCGACTGGCAAGCGTTCGCGGCGCATAGAAACCACCCATAAGCCCGCTCGATGAGTCTTATTCCACTGCGCATTGTTTGAGGTCCTTCAGGGCTGTTGGGCGAACCATCCCAAGTACGACCAATCTTGAAACCATTTCTTCAATTGCGCGCTGACACGACCAACACTGCGACGAGTGCGGAGCAAAGAGGCTTCGAGAGCTTTTTCCAGGGGTTTGCCCTCTCCCAATGCCTGAAGCAGGGCAAAACCATCGCGCGTTAAGCGTTTGAAATAGACGGTACGATTGAGCCTGTAAACAGCCAGGTGGACGTTCTTAGGCCGGGGTAACGAGGAACGCCGGATTCTCGATGGGCGAGGAAACTTCAGCACGGCGTTGCTGACGGTATCGCTCTTGGAATCGATCTCCCGGATCCGGAGCAGCAATTCATCCACGGGATACGCCAGGTCCAACAAGTGCAGATGGGGTTGCAGGCAGAAGGTTGTGTCACCGCTCAGTTTGCCGGAGTCATCCGCGGCGAATCGCGGCAGTTCCAGTCCGTCGAAGGCTTCGATGTCCGCCCACTCCAGCCTCACCATATCAATCGCCACGCATTCGACCCCGCCGCAGGCCGGGAAAATCTTCGCTCAGCGACGCCAGGATTCTGAACCAATACTGCTGGCTATAAACTTGCAGGCGTTGGAAGGATGTCATCCGGTCATTAGGTTTGATGAGGGCGTCGGCGATTTCGCGGACCGACCTTCCGTCCGGCAGGCGCGGGCGCATTTTTTCCGAAGGGGTAAGAGGCTGGCGGGTTACCTCGAAGACAGCCCGCTGGAGCTGCTCGAGGTTCAAGATGCCTCCTGCAATTGCGTGGGTAAGTAGCGCTTGGCCTTCAAGGCTTCGCGGTGGACTTCATCGAAAGAGGGAATGCGATCATCCCACTCGAGCAAAGTCGCGGTGGGGCCCGCCAATTCAATGGCCCGCGCGTAGAGAGCCCAGACCGGATCGATGACCGGATGATCGTGCGTGTCGAGAATTAGCTTCTGGTACTTTGTATGTCCCGCGATGTGGATTTGCGCCACACGGTCGGCGGGAACACTGTCGAGATATTCAAAGGGATCGAAATCGTGGTTCCGGGATGAGACGTAGATGTTGTTTACGTCGAGCAGGATTCCACAATCGGCGTCTTCCACCACTTCGTTCAGGAATTCCCACTCCGTCATTTCGGAAACGTGAAACTCCGCATAGCTGCTCACGTTTTCAACCGCGATGGGCACTTCCAGAAAGTCGCGCGCCTCGCGAATTTTCTGCGCCGTCTTTCTTGCGGCCTCGAACGTGTAGGGCATGGGGAGCAAATCGTGTGTGTAACGCCCGTCCACGCTTCCCCAGCACAGGTGGTCCGTCAGCCAGGGTGTCTTGGTACGCTTCACCAAGGATTTCAGACGCGCCAGATGCTCGCGATTCAGCGGTTCAGCGGAACCGAAGTACATTGAAACGCCATGCTGAACCACCCGGTACCGCTCCAGGATCTGGTCGAGGACCTCCAATGGCCGGCCGCCCTCCACCATGAAGTTTTCCGAAATGATCTCAAACCAATCAACCAAAGGCTTTTTGCTGAAGATGTGCTGGTAATGAGGCAGGCGCAGGCCGATGCCTACACCATAGTCCGAGTTTCCGTTGAAACGGTTTGCCGGCATGTAGATTTTCCGCTGGGTGTCAAGCCGTTGAGCGAACGGCGGGCCGGCGGTTGCGCCGCCAGCCCACGCGCCGCGAGTTCACTCTTAACTAATCTGTGCAGGGTTTGCCCTTGCAACTGGTTTTGGTACTGCACCCGCCCTTGCCGGAGCAAGAGTTCTTTCCTTTTGATGCTCCGCAACCGCCATTACCCTTACAAGTGTTCTTTCCGGCACAACAGTGTTTTTCGATCGCAGATTTCGCCGTCTTTGCGTCATTTCCGGGTCTGGGCGCCGCGGAGGCGGCAGCCGTCGTGCCAACTACAAACCCCGTCAGAGCTGCGCCGATCAGAACTCTTCGTACTGACTTTGTCATCTGTAGATCCTCCCCTTATTTAGCTGAGTTTCTACGCCTGACGAAAGAGGTAGGGCCGATAGCTTGGAAACCTGCCTCCCGTACGCACTCTCGACAGCCGCAGCAAAACTACTCGAAACAACCTGAATTTGGATTGACCCACCCAAATAATATTTCGATTTGGGACAGTTTGTCAATAGTGATGATAGGGAGGAATGTGTAAACTCATACCTACCCCGTTGAGATCATCGCAACGCGACCGAATTTCTTAGACTTGCGCACGCGAACAAAAAATGCGTTAATATCCGGCAAACATTGCAGCATTCCAGAATCTAAAGGAGGATTCCATGGCAGACGCAAAACCAGTTCGCATTACCCGGCTTATCGTCATCCCCACGGTGATAACGTTCGCGGTGACCATCCTGCGGGTGGTCGGCGAACTCAAACATTGGCCTACACCTTGGTTCAACACGGCGCCTGGCGGGGGCGGCGCCTTGGTGGGCATCTCATGGCTGCCTATTATCTTCGGTCCGTACTTTGCGCTGAAGCTGGCGGGGGCGGGCGAAGGAGCTGCTAGCATGGGCAAGGCTATCGGTTTCGCGCTGGGTTCGCTGCTGGTGTTTGTCGCCGGAAGCGCCCTGTTCGGCATGACCATTAACCATGCTAATTTCCTCACAGCCCTCGCACTGGTGCTGATGTTGGGGGCGGCATTTGTCCCCGGACTGGGCTGGCGCGCTCTGGGGAGCACTCTGGTGGCATACGCGTTCGCAGCGCGCATTCCGGTTCTCATCGTGATGTATTTTGCCATCATGGGAAATGGCGGCGCCGGATGGGGAACGCACTATGACGGCGTGCCTCCGTCCCTCGCCAGTTTGCCGCCCCTGCGAAAATTCTTTTTCGCAGGGGTCTTGCCACAATTGACGTTGTGGATTGGCTTTACGGCTGTCGTGGGCTCGATCTTCGGTACCGTCGTCACCGCGGTCGTGCGCCGGAAAAAACACGCTGTCCCGGCAGCGGTGTAATTTCGATGACCTTGCCCTTGGACGGCTTGCGGGCCTCCGATTGGGAACAGGTGCGCAGCATTTATCTCGAAGGGATTGCGAGCGGGAACGCCACCTTTGAGACCGAAGCTCCCACTTGGGAGAAATGGGATGCGGCGCACCTTCCGATTGGGCGCTTGGCGGCACGTGCCGCTGATGTCGTTCTGGGCTGGAGCGCGCTCAGCCCGGCCTCCGACCGGTGCTGTTATGCCGGAGTGGCGGAAGCGAGCCTCTACGTGGGTGCGCGTCATCGCGGTCAAGGAATCGGCACGGCTCTGTTGCAGGCCACCATTGACCTGGCAGAGAAAAATGGCATCTGGACACTTCAGGCGGGGATCTTCCCGGAAAATCGCGCCAGCCTGGCGCTGGTCGCAAAATGCGGCTTTCGTGAAGTGGGCCGGCGTGAGCGGCTCGGAAAACTGCACGGCACGTGGCGCGACGTTCTCTTGCTCGAGCGCCGGAGCCGTATTGTCGGTATGTGACCTGCTCCATAGGTGCGGAGCGTGAGATTATCCGTGCGCCGCTTCCATCAGCACCTCGCGCAGTCGCCGGGCCACCACCAAGTCCTCACCGGGCTGTAGCATCCACACGCCCACGACGAGGGTGTTGATTCCGCTTTCCAGGCCTTTGCTTGCGGAACCGCCTCCGGTTGCCGGGTTCAGTTGGATGCGAGGTGTCCCCTCCCGCATTTTCTCCATGACTTCCTTCCCCGTCAGTTTGATCCGGTTGGGGTCATAAGTGATCAGCAGGTGCGGGACGTGATTGGCCACGGGCGGGACGGCAATTCGAGTTTCGACCGTCGGAACGCTTTTCACCCGCTCGGCAATGAGCTCGGCACGCCGCTGGAACTCCTTCTGCAGGGTGTCCTCATCCTGGGCCAGCAGCCAGTCCACTGCTGCCACGATCCCGATAATTTCCTCCTTGGCAACCTTCATGCCTCGGCCGACGGTGTTGGAATTGGGGGAATTGTTCTTAACGGCTGCTTCGATCAGGTCCTTCCTTCCCAGCAGCAGGCCCGTGCATTGCGGGCCGCGGATTCCTTTTCCTCCCGAGAACGTTACGAGGTCGAACCCCATCTTAGTGTAATTCCACAAATTCGCGATGGGAGGAACATCCGCCGAGGCATCGTTGAAGCAGGGCACGCTGTGTTGATGCGCGATGCGTACCCAGTCCTCGCGACTGATCTCGCCCCCTTCGGCAGCATTGAAAAAGTGTGCCATTACAGTTCGTTCGCTAAACGCCGCGTCATACTCCGGGAGCGTTTCCACTTCCACGAAGCGAATTCCGCAGTTCCGGAGGGCGTGATCATATTCGTAGCGATGCGCCTTCTGGACAATCACCTCGTTTTTCAGCCCCGTCATGTCCAGAGGGATGTTCACAATCGAGTCGGTATTTCCGCGCGTGACGCAGGCAGCGGTGCCGAGCGTGAGCGCGGAGGCGGCGCCCGCGGTCACCAGTGCGGCCTCACATTGCAAGCGAGTCGCCAGGTACTCACCTGAGGCGCGTAACAACTCCTCGATCTGGACAGGATACTTCGAGGCGATACTGATGGCGGCCTGGACCTCTTCCGGCATCGTCGAGGCTGAGAGGACGGTGTAAGTGCCGGCGGCGTTGATGAAGGGCCTGACGCTGAGTTTCTCATAGTAGTTGACGCCATTCGGTGGACCGGGCGTGGCACCGCGCGCCGTAAAGGCTGACCCGCCATACATCGCCGTGCCACTCACCGCTAACGCGTGCCCCGTCTTATCTATAAACTTGCGCCGGGTCATGACCTTGGACATGGTAGGTTCCTCCCTTATAAATACGTGCGGCGAAAGCTTGGAGTATTAGCCCCGGCTTGTCCGCAACGCGATGTGAAATAACGCTATCTGATTAGCACGCGGGGCAACAACTGTCAACCTGCGTGCTGTGAACTGAGGCCGGCCCGCGGCTGGAGGGGTTGCCAATCCTGAAGAGGGTCACGCCCCGTTTTCGTCAAAATGAGTCAACACCATCGCTTGTGTCCAGGTGGTTATTTCCGTCCAATCTGTTATCATTTCCTGATACTTCAGGCGGCAGCAGGGAGAAGTGCAGCAGGTTAAAGGAGCATGCCGCCTCATGAGGAGAGTCATCATGGAAAAGCCATCATTGGCCAATAGCCGTCCCGAGCGGGATAAGGATGCCTTGATTGTAGTCGCAGGGGCAGGTGGATTTATTGCGGGGGCCCTCGTGCGTTATTTCCAGGGGCGCGGGTTCACTCGCATCCGCGCTATTGATAAAAAGCCCCTGCCCGAGTGGTATCAGCACGTGCCGGGCGTGGAAAGCTTGTGTCTGGATTTGAGCGACCGCGAAAGCTGTATTCGCGCCTGCGAAGGTGCCATGGAGGTTTATAACCTTGCCGCGGACATGGGCGGCATGGGCTTTATCGAGCGTTTCCGCATTGAGTGCTTGCGCAGCGTTCTGATCAACACCCACATGATTGAGGCTGCTTACCGCGCCGGGGCAATACGCTACTTCTACTCTTCCTCCGCCTGCGCGTATAACACGGAGTTGCAGAAGGACCCGCAGGTCCGCGCCCTGAAAGAGTCGGACGCCTACCCCGCGATGGCGGAACGCGGCTACGGATGGGAGAAGCTTTTCTCCGAGATGGTCTGCCAGGAATACTGGGCCGAGCGCGGCATGAAAACCTTCATCGCGCGCTTCCACAATGTTTACGGGCCACACGGCACCTGGGACGGCGGCAGGGAGAAAGCCCCGGCGGCGATTTCCCGCAAGGTAATGGAAGCCCAGGACTCGGGAAGCAACAAAATCGTGATCTGGGGCGACGGCACTGCCACGCGCAGTTTCATGTACATCGACGACTGTGTCAAGGGCATCGACATGATCTCCCATTGCGAGGATTTGATCGCCAAACCTATAAATTTGGGGTCGAACGAATTAGTCTCCGTTAACCAATTAGTGGACATCGTGGAGGCCGTCGCCGGCGCCAAGCTGCACCGCGAGTATGACCCCACCGCGCCCCGCGGCGTGGGAGGCCGAAACAGCGACAATACCCTGATCCAGAGCATCCTCCATTGGGAGCCGCGCACGCCCCTGCGCGAGGGGATGGCCAAGACCTACGCCTGGATCGCAGAGCAGTACGCTGATCGGAAGGCCGGCAAGCGGACAGTGAGCTAGTGCCAAGTTGCATTAGAAAGCGATATTAATCATGGCCCTCGGAAGGGCAGGGCTTTAGCCCCGCCCTCGCAAGGTGGAGGGTTGAATGGGCCTTTAGGCCCTAAAGCCAACTCGCTTCAGGGGCTAAAGCCCCTAAACCCCTCCCGAGTTCTACGGCGGGGCTGAAGCCCCGCCCTTCCATCCGCCGACTTGAAATAGCGCTAATTTCGGCAACTCAGCGCTAGCATTGAAAAACGTACCGTTGGCGGCATAGCGTCGCCACCGCCAAGGTGGCGACGTCCTATGGACACATGTAGCGTAATGCTCCACACGGCTGCACGAAGATCACAACCCTCACCCCCAAGTTTTGTGGGTCGTGGGGGTGAGGGTGTCCTCGATCGAGCGGGTCCAAGGGGAAATGCCATGGCGAAGAAGTTCAAAGACCTCACGGAGCGGGAAATCCTGGCGCTCGGTATTACTCTTGAGGAGGAGGACTCGCGCATCTATGGTGATTTTGCCGACGGGCTGCGCGAAACCTATCCCGCGACGGCCAAGATGTTCGACGAAATGCAGGAGGAAGAATCCGGGCATCGACGGAGTTTGATCGAGACTTTCCGCGAACGCTTCGGCGAGCATATTCCGCTGATCCGCCGGCATGACGTCAAGGGGTTCATCCATCACACACCGGTGTGGCTGGTGCGGCCGCTGGGCATTGACACGGTGCGCAAGCAAGCGGAAGTCATGGAGCTTGAGAGCCGGCGTTTTTACGAACGCGCTATCGAAAAGGCGACGGACGCCTCGGTGCGCAAGTTGCTGGGCGACCTCGCCGAGGTTGAACGTAAACATTCCGCGCTGGCGGAGTCACTGGAACAGAAATACTTAACCCCCGACGTCCGTCGCGAGGAAGAGGCTGCCAGCCGCCGCCTGTTTGTTCTTCAAATTATCCAGCCGGGTTTGGCCGGATTGATGGATGGTTCGGTATCAACGCTGGCCCCGGTCTTCGCCGCCGCCTTCGCCACGCGCAGCAGCCCCGATGCCTTCCTGGTAGGTCTGGCGGCCTCGCTGGGAGCGGGCATTTCCATGGGATTTGCGGAAGCGCTTTCCGACGACGGATCGCTCACGGGCCGCGGGCATCCCTGGGTGCGGGGTGGGGTCTGCGGCCTTATGACCGCGATGGGAGGCATTGGGCACACGCTGCCGTTTTTGATTCACGATTTCCGCGTAGCCATGACCGCGGCCGTGGGCGTCGTTGCAGTGGAACTCGCGGCCATCAGTTACATCCGCCATCGCTACATGGACACGCCCTATCTTTCCGCCGCGCTTCAAGTTATGGTGGGTGGCGCGCTGGTTTTCATCACTGGCATTTTGATTGGGAGCTCTTAATCGGATCGGGCCATCGAACCATCGGGTCATCGGGTCATTGAAAAACCGTCGTCGTCCGTGGATGGCTGCAAAAAACATCTGATACGCGGAGGCCGAAACACTAAAGCAACGGACAGCGGACCAAGGACAGCATTTAAATGGCCCAATGAACAAATGACCCGATTTCCCTCAAGGAGGAGACTCGCATGCGGTTGGTATTAGGTTCAGATCATGCCGGGTACGTACTGAAACAGGAATTGGTCGAATATCTTCGCGGCCTGGGCCACGAGGTTTTGGACGTCGGCACCTGTAGCACGGCGTCCGTGGATTACCCGGACTATGCGGAGGCGGTTGCAGGTGCGGTGCTTGACGGCGGGGCCGAACGCGGCGTGCTGATTTGCGGCAGCGGCGTGGGCGCTTGCGTGGCCGCCAATAAAATTCCCGGAATCCGCGCCGCCATTTGCCACGATGGCTATTCCGCGCACCAGGGTGTTGAACACGACGATATGAATGTCCTCGTGTTGGGCTCCCGTGTGATCGGGGGTGAGCTGGCCAAAGATCTTGTGCGCGATTACCTGCATGCCAACTTTTCCGGCGAGGAACGCCACGTTCGGCGTTTGGCAAAGGTGAAAGCAATCGAAGCGCATTACATGCACTCCGGGCATTGAGGTTGCTGTTTTTCGCCGCAGGGGCCACACCAGGAACGGCCGCCTGGCGCAGATACTGTTCTTTGGGGTCGGCGATTTCCCGTGGGCGGAAAATGCGGATTGCAGCCCCAGAGGTATGAGCGCTAACATAGACCCGGAGTGAATCGGGGAGGAAAATTATGCCATCAGAACAATACCGTGCGATACGCGGCAGCGAGCGCGAGCCCTTGTCGGGCGCGACGAAGACAGGTTCCTGCGACCAAAATGAGGCGATACAGGTGACCGTGGTATTGCGGCATCGGCCGTCGACCGAAAAGCTCGCGTCTCCGGCAGAACTCGTGGCGCGGGGGGAGCGCCTGACTCGCCGCGAGTACGAAGCTCGTTACGGCGCCGATCCCGCCGACGTCAAGAAGGTGGAAGAATTTGCGCGGGCCCATTCCCTGAGCGTCGCCGGGGTCAACGTCGGCGCGAGGACGGTAACCCTGGCCGGGGCCGCCGGCGATTTCTGCCGCGCCTTCCAGGTGGATCTGGGGAACTACGGGTATCCCGGAGGGACGTACCGTGGGCGCACCGGGTCGGTCTACGTTCCCGAAAGCTTGCAGGACATCATCAGCGCCGTGCTCGGGCTAGACAACCGGCCCCAAGCCCAGGCGCACTATCGCCTCTTGCAACCGGGCATACGCCCGGCCGCGGCATCCTCAGACGTTTCCTATACGCCGCTCCAGGTGGCCAAGCTTTACAACTTCCCTGCCGGCGTGAACGGGCAGGGGGAGGCCATCGGCATCATTGAGCTGGGTGGCGGCTACACGCAGTCCGACCTCGATGCGTACTTCAGCGGCCTGGGGATTTCACCCTCGCCGAGTGTCTCGGCGGTTTCAGTGGACGGCGGCCAAAACCAGCCGACGGGGGACGCCAACGGCCCGGATGCGGAAGTGATGCTGGACATTGAGGTGGCAGGCTCGGTTGCGCCGGGTGCGAAGATCGTCGTCTACTTCACACCCAACACCGACTCCGGTTTCCTCGACGCCATTAATCAGGCGGTGACGGATACGCAGAACAAGCCCTCGGTGATCTCCATCAGTTGGGGTGGGCCTGAATCCACCTGGACAGCACAGTCTTTGCAGTCTTACAACAGCGCCTTGGAAGCGGCCTCAGTGGTCGGCGTCACCGTTTGCATCGCAGCCGGGGATGATGGCTCCACGGATGGTGTGACCGACGGAGAAGCGCACGTTGACTTTCCCGCCTCCAGCCCTTACGCACTGGCCTGCGGCGGGACGCACCTCGCCGGCAGTGGCAGTTCGATCACGGAGGAGGTGGTGTGGAACGACCTTCCGGACAACGGCGCCACGGGCGGCGGGGTGAGCGCCACTTTCCCGCTGCCCTCGTGGCAGGCAAACGCCAACGTTCCACCCTCGGTCAACCCGGGAAACTTCAAAGGTCGCGGACTCCCCGACGTGGCGGGGGATGCCGATCCCCAGACCGGTTACACGGTAGAGGTGGACGGGTCAAGCGAGGTAGTGGGGGGAACCAGCGCCGTCGCCCCGCTATGGGCCGGCTTGATCACGCTGTTCAACCAGGCAACCGCAGCACCCGTGGGATATTTCAACCCAAACCTTTACGGGAAGGTCGCTGCCTCAGCGGGAGCGTTCCACGACATCACTTCCGGGAACAACGGTAGTTACCAGGCAGGACCGGGATGGGACCCTTGCACGGGGTGGGGCAGTCCGGATGGCGCGGCGATCCTGCAATCTCTGCCAGCGTCCACGGCCACAAGCGAGCAGGCGGGCAGCGCAGCAGAAACGCGGAGCCGCAAAAGAAAATCGAAAGGCAAAGGGCCAAAGGCAAAGGGTTAAAAGGAAAAGTGTGTTGGGGGCCACAGTGTCGCCGCAGCAACCTTTAGACCTTGGAGAGGAGGTGGCTGTTGGCTATCGGCTTCCTGCTCTCGCCCCCATGGGGAGGAATTTACTCACGACTGAAAACTGGGAACGGATGACTTCTTCACTCATTCCATCTCAAATGACAGGTACTGCAACTTGCCATCGCGTTCGATTTGCAGCACCACGGCGTCGCCGGGTTTGAGCTGCTTGATGCCCGCGTCCAGCGCTTCCAGGCTGATAATGGTACCGCCATTCAACGCGTGGATGACATCTCCGGTCTCCAGACCGGATTCGACGCTGGCGCCAAAGGCCGTGCGGGCCGCCACGATCACTCCCGAGGCCATGCGCAGGTCTGGAATCATCGCGGAGATCTTGCTGTCGATCTGCACGCCGAGGATTCCCAGTTGGGGAACCAAGTCCTTCATCGGGTCAAGCGAATCCGCCAGTCGATCCATTTCGTCATGCTGCTCGACAACGGGAATCTCCAGGGGAATCTTTTCCGAGGCGCGCAGGACCGCTAACTGGAGTGGCGCCGGATCCATGCGCAACTGGAACGCGGCGTCAAACTGCGGCACGTTCATCACCGGCTTGCCATCCAGGGTCAGGACGATGTCTTGGACTTTCAGCCCCGCCCCGTCAGCGGGACCTCCGGGGGTAACGTCGGAAACGATCACGCCGTAGTCCTGTTGCAGCCCCAGCCCCTCCGCCAAGGTTGGGGTGATGGTTTGTACGGTAGCGCCGATGACCTCGCGGTGCACGTGCCCTTGTTTGCGCAGTTGCTCGTAAATGCGCCTCACCACACCACTGGGAATGGCAAAGCCGATCCCTTCGTTTCCACCGCCTTGTGTCAGAATGAAAGCATTGATTCCCACAACTTTGCCATCAATATCCACCAGCGGCCCGCCGCTGTTTCCAGGGTTGATGGGCGCGTCGGTTTGGATATACACCAGGGCGCGATCGGGATCAGCCTGGCGTGCAACGGAGCTCACCACGCCCATGGTTACGGAATTGCCCAGTCCCTCCGGGCTTCCGAAGGCAAAGACCATTTGGCCCTGGTGCACGTCCTGGTACCTGCCAAAAGGAAGTGAAGGCAACCCGCTGGCTTCGATTTTGAGCAAGGCTAAATCCGTGTCCGTGTGTACGCCCAGGACCTTCGCGTCCATGGTGGTGGTTTTGGAACGTATGGTGGCGTGGGGCGAATAGCTGTTCTCCGACGAAAACAGCACCACCCTAACCCTCACGGCTCCTTCCACCACATGCGCGTTGGTGATAATGTATCCCTCCGGATCCACGATCACGCCGGAGCCGAGGGTCCGCTGGCGGCCGATGAGCGCTGTGTCGGAGCGTCCGCGCTGTTCGACGGCCGCGTATCCCGTCACCAGAATCTGCACGACAGCAGGAGAAACCTGCTGCACAAGGGACTCCACGGAATTGTCGAGTTCATGGAGGAAATCCTTGCCAAATGCAGGCGGGGCGCTCAACGAGAGTGCCAAGGCTCCCAGCAAGACGACCGCTATCTTCCTGGCAAAGGACCTCAAATGACCCCACGGAGCCACGAACATAGTTCCTCCTAGCGACCCAAACCGGTTCTCCACATTAGCGTCGATGGATGCCAAGGCCTTCCCTGAACCCGTTTGTCTGGCGATTGACCGGCCTCTATATAAGATGCAGGAAGTGTATCTCTTTGCTCGTTTTTCCGGGCGAAAGAAGTGGGCTAATTTCAATTACCTATCCTTGCACCATTGCCGGCTAATAGTTACTCATGATTTTCTGCTGGACGCGGAGGGGTCAAAATCCGAGTCCTCTCCCTGGGGAGGGGATGGCCAGACCGAACCTCCTCGCCATGGCGGTAACCGTCCAAATTCTTCACCCGACCCCCTCTGCCGCCCCTGTACGTGAAAACTACGGGTCGATCCGGCAATGAAAAGCAGATTCGGTTCGCGAACCGCCTCTACACCATATCGGAGACGGGGTCGAAGGGTCCGGCGCCTAAAAGGAGAAGATTCAGCGCGGAGGCACTTCAGTGCTGGAGCCGAATTTTCCGGGCTTGATCCCCATAGGTTTCATCTCCGGCTAATGATGTTGTTACGCTTCGGGAAACATGGCGGAGGCCCGTCCGTTTCAAGAAGAAGGCGCCCCATCATACTTTGTAGTAGAATCGCCGCCGGGATCGCGCACGGATTTACCGTGGGAGACGGTTGAGAACGGCAAGGCGTAAGATTGCCAAGGTGACGTTAGGACTTCGCAAACCTCGCGGCTCCCCCCGTTGCGCCCCCGGTCTTGGTAGTCTGCACTCGCCCTGCCACGTATTGACTTCCTATTCAAGAAGGTGCTGCCATGAAAAAGGTATTTATCCTGATTGTTCTTTTCAGCCTGGGAGCAAGCATGGGATTTGCCCAGTCGGGGAAGACTCGCTTCGCCATAGTCGGCCTCGACCACGATCACGTGTGGGGCCGGATGGAAACGCTCCTGAAAACTCCGGATGCGGAGCTGGTGGCCATTGCGGACCTGCACCCGGAACTGATTGAGAAGGCGAAAAGCCGAGTCCCCCCCAGCGTCAAATTCTTCCGTGACTACACCGAGATGCTCGACCAGATGAAACCTGATGCCGTCATTGTTACGACTGCCAACAATCTGCATCTCCCCATTCTGCGCGCTTGTGCGCACCGGCACATCCATTACTTCACGGAGAAGCCCATGGCCGCGAGTGGCGCCGACGCGCGTGAGATGTCGCGCCTGGCGAGTGCGGCCGGCATCAAGCTGATGGTGAATTACTGGAATATCTGGTCGCCGGCGACGCAGGAAGCCGCCGCGCGCCTGAAGGCCGGCGAACTCGGGCCCATCCAGAAGATCATCGCCGAGTTTGGGCACGAGGGTCCGAAGGAGATCGGCGCTTCGAAAGAGTTCAACGCCTGGCTCTACGATCCCAAGAAGAACGGCGCCGGCGCCCTGATGGACTTTGCATGCTATGGTGCGAACTGGGCGATGTGGATGAAGGGACGGCCGGAGCGTGTCTTTGCCTATTCGCTCAAGCTCAAAACCGCCCAGCACAACGAAGTCGAGGACGACGCGGTGGTTTTGCTGGAATATTCAGACGCCTCTGCCATTCTGTTGCCCTCCTGGGATTGGCCCTATAACAAGAGCCAAGCGGAGTTCTACGGTCCTCAGGGCAGCTTGCTGGTGCTGGACGATGGCTTGCTCTACCAGCCCGCCAAGAAGGCCACCAGCCTTGAGCATCCGAGCGGGGCGCCGGTTTCCACACCTCCGCTATCCCCCGAAAAGTTGGATGGAATCACCTATTTTGTCGACTGTATCCGAAACAACAAACCGATTGAAGGCCCGGTGTCGGCAGAATTGAACGTGGGAGTGAACGAAATCATCGATGCCGCGATTGAGTCCATTCGGACCGGCAAAGCGGTGAGCTTGACGCCGTGAGGAAGGACATAGGAGACAGTAGTCAGAATGCCGGAGCCATGAGTTGGATGGGCGCACTGTGAGAGCGTGCCTCATTCTGGGTCCGGACTTCTGTCTCCAGACTCCCTTTTTTTAGAGCGGGTCAATGTCCACCCAGGCACGTTTGCTCCATGACTCCAAGCCCTTTTCGGCAAGCTGCAAACCTTTCGCGCCTTCCAGCAAGCCCCAACAAAACGGCTCATCCTTCACGACGTGGCGCAGAAACAACTCCCATTGCCGCTTAAAGGCGTTTTCGTAAACTTCCTGCTCCGGCACCTTTTGCCACCCGTCGAAATAATTTAGCGCGCTGGGGACGTCCGGATCCCACACAGGGCGTGGCGTTGCGCCATAGGGCTGAATCCAACAGTCGCGCAACCCGGCCACCGCCGAGCCTTTCGTGCCGTCCACCTGAAGGGTGAGCAGGTCATCGCGACGAACGCGCACACACCAGGAGGAGCTGAACGGCGCGAGGATGCCGCCTTCGAGCTCGAAGGTCGCGTAGGCTGAATCGTCGGCAGTACACTCATAAGGCTTGCCATCCTCGTTCCGCCGCTCGGGAATGTGGGTTGCGCCGCGACAGGAAACAGCCTTCACGGGGGCAAAAACGTTGTCGAGGATGTAACGCCAGTGGCAGAACATGTCGAGGATGACCCCGCCGCCGTCCTCCTTGCGATAGTTCCACGAGGGGCGCTGTGGGGGAATGGTGTCGCCTTCAAAAACCCAATAGCCGAACTCGCCTCGCACCGCAAAAATACGGCCAAAGAACCCCATGTCGCGCAACCGTTGGAGCTTCACCAGCCCCGGCAGCCAGAGCTTGTCCTGTACCACGCCGTGCTTGATTCCCGCAGATTCCGCCAGCCGATAGAGTTGCAGGGCCTTTTCCAGAGTTTCGGCCATGGGCTTTTCGCAATAGACGTGCTTGCGTGCAGCGATGGCTTTGCTGACCGCCTCAAAGCGTTGGGCCGTCGTCTGAGAATCGAAATAGACGGAATATTCCGGATCAGCGAGGGCCGTATCGAGCTGGGTCGTGTACGGCAGGCCGCCGAACTCACGCGAGATGGCCTCGAGTTTGGCGGCGCTCCGCCCCACCAGGAGCGGGCGCGGCACGATTCTTTCCGCATCGCTAATCCTGATGCCGCCTTGTTTCATGATGGCGCTAATCGAACGGCGCAGGTGCTGGTTCAGACCCATGCGCCCGGTGACGCCATTCATAATGATTCCAACCGAATGGTTCTTCAGGTTTTCCATATTCGAACTTTATCACATCGGGTGATCCGGTGATCGGATGAGCAAAAGCACGTCAAAGTTGCCGCTTGCTCACCTGATCTCCCGATCATCGGATCTCCCAATCCCTATGCACTGGGGTTGTGCGCCGGAGGGGAGCGCCGGAGCGTCCACGCCCGCGCGGGGCAGCGAGCCTTCCAATTCCTGGCGCCAATGCGCTACGTCGCCGGCCGGACCGTAGCAATAAATCATCCGCATGGTTGTGGAGCCCGTGTTGGTGAGTTGGTGAAAAACTTTGGAAGGAATGTAGACGGCTTGGCCTGCCTTGATGGCCACTCTTTCGGCACCCAAGCACATTTCGCCGTCGCCTTCGAGAATCAGGTAAATCTCTTCTTGTTCCTGATTGTGCCAGGGGACTTGGCCCCCATGGGGCTCCAGCGTGACACACCCCATTGAGAAGTTCTTAGCCTGGATGGGGCTGGCTCCCCCCACCAGATTCTGCGTCCGGCGCCGCGCCGGATAAGTGCGGCCGACGATCTCCGCAAGGTCAGCAATGTTCACTGTGCTCTCTCCCGTGCTCGATGAAGTGGCGTTCCGGCGGTTCGATATGACTACCCCTCAGCTCCGAATGCGTTGGGGCAAAACCCGATCCAGGCCGGCGTTCATGATCGATCATGCATGCTACCGCAGCGTTCACAGAGGCCGATACCACGTCCTCTTAGCCCGGACTTCTCACCACGTTTAGGCAATGCTGGAAGGGCGGGGCTTCAGCCCCGCCGAAATCGCGGTTCCCGCCCTCTATTTGTCCCGCACCCCGCGCAGCTTGGGGCTGCAAGCTGCGCGGGGTGCGGGAGTTGGAAATTATCAGTACGACCTTGCAACGGCGGGGCTAAAGCCCCGCCCTTCCGGAGTCGTGGGGAGAAATCCGGGTTAGCCCGCGGTGCGGAACATTTCAAGATACTATTGGTCCCGTACGAAATCAAATCCGGCTAGATTCGGCGGCAGGACCTTGCCCTAAGAATCAGGTCTTTAAACTTTGCGATTTGCGTCGCGCCAAGTTGGCGATTGCGGCGGCGAGGCTTCCCGTGAGCATCCCGGCAAGGACGGTGACACCTGCCCAGAAGATAAGTTGAGGAAAGAAGCCAAGCCACAAGTATTTCGCCATCAGGCCCGGGCCGTCGGGGAGGTCCGGCGGAATGGCGTCGTAATGAGTTCCCCAATCTTTCCAAAAGGCGAAGAACATCACCACCGCCACCGGCACACGCGCTGCGTAAGCGTAAGTCACCAGCGCGCGGAAGAGCGCCGCCCATCCCGGCCTGGTGACAATCGCGGCCACGGCGACAACCGTCCAGAGATAGAGGAGCCGCCCCCAGAAGTGCTGCTGAAGGTGGAGTAGCGCACCCACAATGCTGAAGGCAAAGACCACCGCAAAACCGAGCAGAGCGAACGCCACGGCCCGGCCCAGTGACTTGGGTCCCTGGCCGTGTGCCGCCAGCTTCAACGCAAAGTAGATGCCAAAGATCGGCGCCAGCCAGATGATTCCCACAACCGCACCGAGACCGCCCGGATCGGAATTGAAAAACGATCGCGGCCCATGCAAAAGCTCACCTGCCAGCCGCGCCGTCGTGACGGCCAGCGTCACCAGCGCCGGAATGAGAATCAGCCGCTTGATATTGACAGGCGTTGTGGAGGGTTCGTTCAAAGCTGCCTCCTCTTGGCGTGGAGTTTTCACCAAGGGCTTGGAAATGCGGGCTGAAGTCTCGCCCTTCTATGGAGTAAACATGAATCGTCGTCAAGTCGCCGCGGGCATCGTCTTGCCACGAAACACCAGAGCCGCCACGATGGAGCCGACGAGCGCACCCATCAGTACCGTGAAGGCTATCCAGACGACCATCTGGGGCAGAAAAGCCATCACCAGATATTGGCCGAAAAAGGACGTCGGTCCGGAATAGTTGGGCGGCAGGGCGTCGTAGTGCGTTCCCCAATGCCCGCGCAAGGCAAAAAACATCACGATTGCCACAGGTATCCGCGCTGCATAGCCGTATACAACCAGCACCTTGAAGAGCGCGGGCCAGCCTAACGTGACCAGGGTCGGGCCGAGCACCACCAGCAGAATTCCCAGGATTTCCCTTTCGGGGAATTTGCAATGCGGCGGCAAACCTACGAAGGCTCCTGCGACCACGATGGCAAATCCGAGAAAGGATAGCCCGAAGGTTTTCCAAACATCGGGAGCGCCCTGCCCCGAGCTTGCCAGTTTCAAAGCAAAGTACGGCCCGAACAGAAAGGGAAGCCAGGAGATTCCGACCACCGCCATGCCCCCACCTGGCGCAGCGCTGAAGAATCGCGGCGACCAGTGTGCCAGCTCTCCGGCTAATCGCAACAAGGTGATACCCAGGGTGATTAAAGCCGGTACCAAGATCAAACCTCGAATAGCGCGAGAAGAATTTGAAGTGGATTCCCGCATGAGCACCTCCTTCTTCCGCCCGGGGCGGTTCTATCCTGGAGCTTCGAGTTAGGGGTGGTAACTTGCAAGAGACCGAAACAGCCTGCGCATTCTACCCGATTTCGTTTGCCGGAACCAGCGCGTGATGAAGGACTGAGCTTTTTTCTGGAGCGGTAGCTCTAATGGTGCTAGACTTCCCCACGAAGAGCGGAACCTGCCACGTGGGGTTTTCGTCCAGCAGAATGTTTGTAGCTTTCGAGGGACCAGCCCCTCAGTGTCACCTTTCCGCTTTGTTAGGGGTGGGCAAGAGGCCGGGGCAAAAAGTAAGAACAGGGCTTCGCTTCGAACTCAAAGTCCTGCGGTCAGGATGGGTCGTGGCGCCATCTGCGGCGCACAATGGCAAAAGAGTTTCCGTCGCTCTCACCTGGGAAGGATATTGATGAAAGTTCTGCTGATCTACCCGGAATTTCCCGACACGTTCTGGAGCTTCAAACACGCGCTTCCCTTCCAGGGCAAGCGTTCCGCATTTCCTCCCTTGGGACTGCTCACAGTTTCCGCGATGCTGCCCAAGCATTGGCAAAAACGCTTGGTGGATTTGAATGTCCAGCGCCTTAAAGATTCGGACCTGGCGTGGGCTGACGTGGTGTTCTTCAGCGGCATGATTGTGCAAGGTCCCTCGATGCAGGGGCTGATTGCGCGCGCCAAAGAGCGCGGCAAGCGAACGGTGGTGGGCGGGCCGATTGTCAGCGCTCACGATCCCGCGATTGCCCAAGCCGACCATATTGTGGAAGGCGAGGCCGAGGAGCTAATAAGCCAGCTCGCCGAGGATCTTGAGCGTGGGACACCGAAGGAACACTACGTCGACCCGCAAGTGGTGGATGTCACGCGCGTCCCGCTCCCCGACATGCACTTGGCCCGGCTACGCCGCTATAGTTCCATGTCCATTCAATTCTCTCGCGGCTGCCCTTTTACCTGCGAGTTCTGCGACATTATTGAAATCTACGGCCGTCGTCCGCGCACCAAAACCCCTGACCAGGTGTGCGCGGAACTCGACCAACTCCACCGCCTGGGCTGGCGCGGCTCGGTCTTTATGGTTGACGACAACTTTATCGGCAATAAGAAGAGTGTAAAAGCTCTCCTCCCGCGCCTGGTGGAATGGATGCACGACCACAAATTCCCCTTCACCCTTTACACCGAGGCTTCACTGAACCTGGCGGAAGACGAAGAAATGCTGGGGATGATGCGCGAGGCCCATTTCACACGGGTTTTCCTGGGCATTGAAACCCCGGTGGCCGAAAGCTTGAAGGAAACCACCAAGTTCCAGAATCTCCGCAAAGATTTGCTGGAGAGCGTGCGGCTGATCCAAGCTTATGGCATGGAAGTCATGGCGGGCTTCATCGTGGGATTTGACAGCGACCCGCCCGACGTCTTTGACCGGCAAATTGAATTCATCCGTCAGGCGGCGATCCCCCTCTCCATGGTCGGATTGCTTACTGCCCTGCCCAACACTCAATTATGGCGGCGGCTCAAGGCGGAGGGACGGCTTCTGAAATCCAGCCTGGGCAACAACACGCTGGCGGACTTGAACTTCATCCCGCGCATGGAGACCCAAGTACTTCTGGACGGCTACCAACGCATTCTCCAGACTATCTATAACCCACGCGAGTACTTCCAGCGCGCTTCGGCTTTCCTTTCCCAATTGGGCAAAGGATCGCGCTCGCCCCTTGTGTTCTCGGACGTGATGGCACTCGGGCGGTCCCTTTGGCGGCAGGGATTGCTCAGCAACTACCGCCAGGAATACTGGAAATTCCTGGCCCAGTCTGTGCGGCGCCACCGGCACCACTTCAGCAAGGCCGTAACGCTGGCGATTATGGGCCACCATTTCTTCGAACTCACCAGCGCCACAGAAACCAATTGAACTTTGGATTTTAGATTTTGGATGGCAGAGTCAGGCGCCGTTTCCCTTAGCGTGCATTTCTCACCCCGAATTTGGAAGGGCGGGGCTTTAGCCCCGCCGTTACAAGGCGTATTTGATTATTTTTGTGTCCTGCGCCCCGCACAGCTTGCAGCCGCAAGCTGTGCGGGGCGCAGGACGAATAGAGGGTGGGGCCGCTATTTCGGCGGGGCTGAAGCCCCGCCCTTCCAGCAACCCCCGTTCAAGCAAGATGAGAAACACGGGTTAGCATACTGTTCTTAACATGAAAACCTCAGTGTGTTGCGGAGAGACCGGCCAAGCCAGAATCGAAAATTCAAAATCATTACCCCTTCTTCAATTCCGCCAGGACCAGCCGGCCGCACTCCCGCAGGGTTTCAAACACACCCACTCCCTTAAAGGCTACGGCCTCAAAAACAGGCTCATTTTTCTTCATCAGGGCCTTCTTCAAATCCTCCACCGAAAGCACATTGGGTAAGTCGCGTTTGTTGAGCTGGAGCACGTAAGGAATCTTCATGAAGTCGTAATTGTGCGCGTGCAGATTCTCGTACAGGTTCTCCAACGCTTCGATGTTGGCGTCCATTCTTTCTTCCTGTGAATCCGCCACAAACACCACGCCATCTACGCCCCGCAGAATCAGCTTGCGGCTGGCGTCGTAGAAGACCTGCCCTGGCACGGTGTAGAGGTGGAAGCGGGTCTTGAATCCGCGAATCGTGCCGAGGTCGAGGGGAAGGAAATCGAAGAAAAGAGTGCGGTCGGTTTCCGTGGCCAGGGAGATCATTTTTCCGCCGGTCTTTGCCAGAGTCTGATCAAAGATCCACTGGAGGTTGGTGGTCTTACCGCCCAAACCAGCGCCGTAATAGACGATTTTGCAGTTGATTTCCCGGGCTGCGAAGTTAATGAAACTCACGCGGTAAAATCCCCTTCCCCAAGGCTCGAAGCATCGCTGCTAAGCAGAATTCAAAAGGTCTGGCCGAACTGGATCGCCCCTCTGGTAAATGCCCACCTCGTTGGTAATCCCCCACGTATATAACACACCGACACTCTGCATACAATACCGCTGAGTCCTCGTGCGCAAATTGCTTTGAGCCCCAAAATCCCGGCCGCGCGCCTTGGTCTGGGCAGGCTGATGGACATTCTGCATCAACCCATTCTGCGCGGTCAACGAACGCGCTTGCGGACCCCGTTGCTATTCGTCTTCGCCGGGGCCCTACACCTTCGAATCCGTCATATCACCCGGCTAAAAACTCCGCCCACCAGAATCTTCGGGGCGTTGAAATCCCCCATAACCTTCCCCCCTATTTTTTGTTCGACAGTTAACTCGGGAGGAGCCGAGGTGTATTTTAGGTAGGCCATTGCCCCGGCTCTCCCGGTCTTGTTTGAAACTACCCCCTTAAGGGGGCGGGTAGTGGCTACATCATTAGTGGTCCAAGCTGGAAACATCATGCCACAAGTCCAAGGCAAGATGCAAAATAATTGACCGTAAAGTAATTGACATTTCAAGAATTTGGACTACAGTGTAGGCAGGAATAGTAGCGGTCTCGCCGCATGATCGGCCCGAAGGGGTGGCGGCGGTCAATGCTGCGCCGGGCAGTTTGAAACGCCTCAATTTCTTCCCTAAGGCCCGTCCTGCGGCCTGCCTAATCCCCCATTGGTTTGCCTCCACGCCCGAGGAAGTGGGCGCGAATGAAGGAGGTCGCCATGTTCCAAATGATTGACCAGAGTTCTGCGGAGCCCGCCGACCGCAAGGCCCGTCTTTACAAGATCGGCATGTTTATTGTGGCCCTCGCTGCCGTAAGCGGTATCGTATTTCTTTGCGTGCGGTCCCTAAGCTAAGCGCGGGTTACCGCCGATTGACAGGGAACTGCTCTTCCACGAGCCGCAAGGCTTCGGCGTGGTCGTGTATGCGCCCTTCCAATTGCGCGTCCTCAACGGCCTGAAGGATGGTCTTAAAAATCGGGCCAGGAGCATAACCTTGCGCAATCAAATCGTTGCCGCGCAATAGGGGGGTGGGTTTGATCTCTTCCTTGGGCGTTTCTTCCAGCATCTTTCGCGCCATCTTATAGTTTGTCAAATCGCGATGACTTGACAGGCAGTCCAGGCGATGCAGTTCCAGGTGTTCTTCAAACCCTTCCAGGCGGAGAAAGCGGAGTTGGGTTGAACGTTTCATGCGGGGAAAATCTTTGAAGCGCAGGTGATGCCGCACCAATTCCACGATGCGCTCGGTTTCACGCGTGGAGATGCGCAGGCGGCCGCAGATTTCCTCCGCCATCTTGGCGCCAACTTCCACGTGGTTGTCAAAGCGAATGCGCTCGCGGATGGCGAACGTGGGCGGCTTGCCGACGTCGTGCAGGAGCACGCCTAGAGCCAGGGTGGCAGTCGGCTGCCGCAATCCCGCGAGCATCATCAGCGTGTGGATCCACACGTCGCCTTCGGGGTGGAATTCCGGTGGCTGCTCCACGCCTTGCAGACGCTTGATCTCCGGCAATACCTCGGCGAGCAAACCGGACTCGTCCAATAGCTCGAACCCAGCCCGCGCCGGTCCTTCGGTAAGAATTTTTACGATCTCATCGCGCACGCGTTCCGCGCTGACGGAGTGGATTTGCGGCGCCAACTGGCGGATTGCCGCCATCACGGCGGGGGCCAGCGTGAATCCGAAGCGTGCCGTGAAGCGCACGGCGCGCAGCATGCGCAGGCGGTCTTCACTGAGACGCTCCACCGGGTCGCCGATGGTCCGCAGGCGTTGGGAGCGGATGTCAGCTTGCCCACCCACATAATCCAGCACTTGATCGCTGTGTGGGTCATAGAGCAACCCGTTGATGGTGAAGTCGCGCCGCTGCACGTCTTCTTGCGGGGTTTGGGCGTACCGGACCTCGTGGGGGTGCCGCCCGTCCGCGTAAACTCCGTCGCTGCGGAAAGTCGCCACCTCAACGTTTCCCGCTTCGTGCGGAACAATGACCACTCCGAATTGGGCGCCCACGGTGAGCGCGTCGGGGAAAAGCCTCAGCACCTGATCGGGGGTCGCGCCCGTGGTCACGTCATAATCCTTGGGCGTGCGGCCCATCAACATGTCGCGCACACACCCGCCCACCAGATACGCCGGAAATCCCTCCGACCTCAGGCGGCGCACAATTTCCGTTGCCGCTTCGCGTTTGGCATCCATAAAGTTCTATTACAACCGAGGAAGCGCCTCTCCGCAAGTGCTGGCGTGAAAATAGTCGCACTCCCATTCTCGGTTGGAACTAATTATCACACCTCCCCTTTTTCTACACCAGTTCGCCCGTGACCGGCGCCCGACCATCGCTGTCACCCGTTGAAAGCTTGACACCGTGATGTCGTTTTTCGAATCAAGCCATGGTAAGTGAAGTGCTGACCGTGGCCTTTTTTTCATGCTTCATACCCAGGCGGCAACCGCACGCCGTCAAACGGGATGGGCCCCACCGCTACCGTCGTCCTCCGCTACCCCCTCCGTATCATAGCCCGCGGAGCGGGCTTGCGGGCGCCCCCACACTTCCCGGTAAGCGTCCTGGAGCCTCCGCTTTGATGATATGTCTGGATTATATGCCTAGACCGTTTGCAGAACGTCTTGTCTTAGGCTATAATTTTAGAGTATAGCCTCTTTTCTCTTGGGCGAGAAAAGTAGTCGAGTTATGCAAGTGTTTGAGGCTAGAGAACCCTGGCGGACGGGAAGGGCCGGGGACCAAGGGAACGGGTCGGCATCGAACCGAAGGCGGTAGTCAGTAGGCACGCTATCGATCGTAAGTGCTCCTGACTTCTAACTTCTGACTCCTGGCTCCAGAATGCCGACTGATACCTACCCACTGGCCACTCGCCCGGATTTCTCACGACGAGTGGGGAAGGGCGGGGCTTTACAGGCTGCGGAAAAACGACTCCCCGCGGACAACCACGCCGGCGCCCAAGGCGCCACCCCTCCTGATTCAGGAGGGGAGTTCGCTAAAGACCACGCCTCCTCGAATGAGGAGGGGTGGCGCGCCGAGCGCCGGCGTGGTTCAGAACTGGAATTCACGGGTGGTGCCGGCAAGGCGATTAAGGGGTGGCATTGGTACTAAAGGTGCCAACGAGTTTTTCCGCAGCACATTTAGCCCGCCCTTCCTGCAACCTCCACGAGCGTCCAAGCGTGGAGAGAAATCCGGGCTATCCACTGTCGGCTAATCACTGTCCCTTGTCGCACCCGACGAGACAGAACTTGAGGAAAGCCGCATCGAGAACGACTATACTCATGAAAACAGAGTTAGTTAGTAGAGGATGGGAGAACCCAGATGGGGGGAGAAAAATATCAAGTTATTGAAAACAGGAAAGTTAGGTTGGCGCGGGTCAACGGCGGGTTGCTGAGACCAAAAGATGTTAAAAATGAAGGATGGTTCGACTATATGCATGAAAACACTGGCGAGGACGAAAAAATGTCTGGCGATCCGCCCGGCTTTTAGGCCGAAAAATATACGGTTGGCGCGGCAGTCGAGGCAAAAGTCAGAATGTTAATGAAAAAAGCAGCTATCGCATTGCACTTGGCGAGAAACTTTAGCAGTCGGCATCTGGACGAGTTGCTGGCGGTGCCAAGCCACTCGGAAATCCCACTCTTGCGAACCTATCAAAGGAGGAATCTCGTGGTTTCGCAGAAAATGTGCAGAGTGAGGTCCTTCATGACGCTCAGGATGACAGCGAACGCGAAGCGGCGCGGCCGAACCTTTTCGGGCCTTCAATCGCCCGCTGACCCGATCCCTCGATCCCCAATCCTCGGGGCGAAAGCAGGGGAGGCAACCCGATGGCACACTGCCACTTTTCGCGCATGGATTGGTCCGGCGCACAAGAGATTCGCAGGGCCTTACTAAAATCGCGCCGCCGCGCAATCGGATGGAGGCCGGTCGAGAACCCGTTCGGGAAGGGCGTGATCCGTATCGCGGCTTCATAAAACCTCTTCCATTTTTTCCCGAGGCGCGGTATTTCTTGGCTGCACTGCTCGCAGGTGGATTGACTTGAACGAGCAGCAAGGAGGTAATTCCGATGGAGACTTGGCCTCGTCATTGCAAGTTCACAGTTCTCTTGATCACATTTCTAGCAGTCTGGCCGGCGTCACAGAGCTATGGGCAATCCCAACCGACGACGCTTTACAACGTCCGCTTTCTTGCTCCCGACTCGCTGGGGGGGGGCAAAATCATTCTAGGCCCTAGAAAGCCGATGGCGCAGATGAGTGACTTTCTGGCCGCCGATCCCTCGGGGTGGGTTGATCTCATGCCGCATGAATCCCTCCAGGGTTGGACACGCGTGGCCATCCCGCCCAGCAAACCTTTGGATCCCGTCAGCCAATGGAAGGTCGATAAAGAGCATGGAACCATCCTCTGCGAAGGCGATCACGGACACGAATGGCTGCGCTACGACCACGAACTCACCAATTTTCTTCTCCACGTGGAATGGCGTTTTGAAAAGCGTGAGGGCTTGAAAGGGTATAACAGCGGAGTTTTCGTGCGGAACGACCGGGGTGGGCGAGTTTGGCACCAAGCACAGGTGGGAGAGGTCGCGTACATTTTCGGCCAGACTCTGGTCCACGGGGAACTGTCGCCTATGATCAAGACACCTCCACCGGGAGTCAATCCTCTCCATCCCATCGGCGAATGGAACACCTACGAAATTCGCTGCGATGGCCCGAAAATCACCCTCTGGGTCAATGGCGATTTGACCGCTGAATTCACGGCGGTAGAGGTTCCCAAAGGGTACTGGGGCTTGGAAGCGGAAGGCTATCGGATCGAGTTCCGCAATATCAAACTGAAGAGCCTCCCTTGAAACCTGGCCCGGATATCACATCACGCTGGGACGCTCTTGGGGTTAGTCTTCAGGGTGGGTAGATATGGACGAACTCTTCCTATAGCGGAAGTGTCACTGCCGGTCGCGAAAACCCGCTCCCGAAACACCGACCAAGGTCTGAGACCTCGGCGGATCAGTCCTAACCCGGATTTCTCACCACGCTTGGACGCTTTTGGAGGTTGCTGGAAGGGCGGGGCTTCAGCCCCGCCGAAATCACGCCTCCGGCCCTTTGTTCGTCCCGCGCCCCCGCAGCTTGCGGCTGCAAGCTGCGGGGGCGCGGGACATGGGAATATTCAAGGACGCCTCGTAACGGCGGGGCTAAAGCCCCACCCTTCCAGACTCGCGGTGAGAAATCCGGGCTAAACGGCCAGCCCTCAGACCGCCTGAGAATCTGGAAAGGAAAAATGAAAGTTTTTCCGTAGCCAGTAAAGGCCAGCGGGATACTGCCGATGTTCACAACTGTGGGGGGGAGCATGTACTTGTCGAACGACAAAGTTGAACCAGCGTCACCGTGTGGGATCGAGGACACAAATCTTCAGCCCCACCTGACTCCGCTCACCCCCATTGGCCCGGCAGTCTCGGAAGCAAGACAGAACCGCAAAATTGCCCTAATGGCCGCGCTTTCCGAGGGACTTCCTACTCTGCCCGCCTATGTGTTCGAGCTCAATAGCCTGCTGGCGGCGACTCCGGTGAATTTCAAACGCGTGGTGGAAGTCATTCGGACGGACCCCAGCCTGACAGCACAGGTTCTTCGACTGTGCAATTCCGCATTCATGGGTTTCCGCGACCGAGTGACGAAGATCCGGCATGCGGTCATGCTGGTGGGGACAGAAAGGCTCCGGACGATGGTCCTGACTTGCTCGTTGGTCGAGTATGTGGGGCATCGAGTGTCATCGGAGGACATTCAGTCATTTTGGCAGCACTGTTTCCTCACGGCTGCGCTCAGCGAAAGGCTTGCCCGAGGAATTGCTTACTCTCAGCCGGAGCAGGCCTACCTCGCCGGGCTCTTGCACGATATTGGGGCTTTACCCCTCCTCGTGGTCACCTCGGCGGAGTCGCAAGAACGCGAAAACATGGACACTTGCGGTTGGGGCGAGTCCGTTGAACTAGAGCGGCAGCACTTTGGAACCGATCATTGCGAAGTTGGCCGCTGGATTGGGGTTTCCTGGAATTTCTCCCCCACCCTGCTGGAAGTCATGGTGAGTCATCATGACCCCCAGGAAGCTAAGCAAGATCCACACCTGGTAGGTGTGGTGGCTGCTGCGGATCAGTTCTGTGTTCGGCGTGGGATTGCGCTGGGGGGGATGCCCCCCGAGCTTTCTGAGCCCGCAGACAATCAGGATCGGGTCATCCTCCAGGCTTGCCTCCCGCAGTTAAAGCCGGAGGAGGGGAATAAATTGGCCGAAATGCTCGAAACAGACTTTCTCCATCTAATTCAGTTGATGGAATTCGGCGCCGCTGGGCTGTTCGGCGGCGGAATTCCAAAAAATCCCTTTCGGGAATGCGAGGGGTAAGTATGAACCCACTACGTGTATTAATCGTGGACGATTCTTCTGTAATGCGGAAGATTGTTGATCGCTCCCTCCGCCAAGCAGGCCTGGAACTCAAAGAAGTCTTCGAGGCGAGCAATGGAGTCGAGGCTTTGGCGCGCATGCAGCAAACGCGTGTGGACCTCATCTTGAGCGATATCAATATGCCGACCATGGATGGCCTCGAACTGGTCCGGCAACTTCAGGCGGTCGAAAATGCCAAAGGCGTGCCTATCGTGATGATCACGACAGAGGCGGGTGAAGCTCATGTGGTGAAAGCGCTTTCCAGCGGCGCACGGGGTTACATCCGAAAGCCTTTTAGTCCGGATCAAATCAAAGAGCGAATCATTCCACTTCTCCAGGGGTAACCATGGACTCCGAACATAAAGGTGACAATTCAAACCGGGTACAACTCATCATTTCGGCCAAATCCTCCGGTACCGCCGGGTTGGGTTCCAAGCTGGCGGGGCTTCCGCGCGAGGAAACGCACCAACGATTTACCCAAGCCCTTGACAGCGCCGCCGTGGAAGTCTTCGAAATGATGGTGGGAACCCCCTTGGGCCCTTCGGACCAAGCCACTCTGCCACGCGTCGCCGATTACACCGCCATGATTGGATTGGCTGGAGATATATGCGGCGTCTTGAGCTTCCGCTGTAGCAATGACTCGGCCTCCCAGATCGCCGCCAAAATGCTGGGCACGGATGAAGGCACCTCGGCAGAATGCATCCGTGATGCCCTGGGAGAGATTTGTAATATGGTGGCGGGAGCCTTCAAGGGCCAAGTCATGGACGTCATCGACCAATGCATGCTCTCGGTGCCGATGGTGGTGAGCGGGAAGGATTACCAACTGTACCCACTCGCTGATGGCTTGCGAATCCAAGTTTCAAAGAGCTTTGAAGGAGCACTGATTTGGATGACGCTTGACCTCCATCATAGCTAAGGGAGAAAAGTCCATCCACCCCTGGTGCCCCTGTTCCACGCGGGGCGCCTGCCTGGGAAGATCTTGCCCAGCTTACCGCTTCGGCTCGGCAGAATCTTCTCAGGGTGATCCCCCGTCTTCCCTCTCCCAATTCTGATACGATTTTTATTATCAATTGCTTGCATCGATAAGTCGCCGGCCGCCGTGCATGGCCCCTGCCCTGCATAGAGCATGCTGGGGAGAATCGATATGGACAGCGGGTTTTACGCCGCTTGCACGGGGTTGCTTGCGAAAACAGACGCCTTGGAACTAACCGCCAACAACTTGGCCAATCTGAGTACGACTGGTTACAAAGCACAGTTGGAGTTCTATCGTTCTCTTGAGGCCAGTATGGGTAACCGGCGCCTCAGCCCTCTCAACCAAGCGGTGAACGACTATGGGGTATTGGGGGGAGCGGCGGTGGATCTCAAGACCGGGGAATTCCAGAAGACCGGAAACGAATTGGACTTGGCGATGGAAGGTGCGGGATTCTTCGTGGTTAAGACTCCGGCGGGAATACGCTATACCCGCAACGGAAGCTTCCACACGGACGCCAATGGCCGTCTCTTGACGGCAACCGGCGACGAGGTGATGGGTGACCAAGGCCCCGTGGAGCTTCCCAGCGGGACGATTACCATTAGCTCCGATGGCACGATTTCGCAGCAGGGGGCGGTGGTAGCCACAATGAAGCTCGTTACATTTACACTAGGGGCTTCCGTGTCTGCGGAGGGGAATTCATACTACCAGGTGCCTGCGGGGTCTGAGCAACCCGCTGACGACCCCCGCCTGTCGCAAGGAATGCTGGAAAGCTCCAATTTTAATCCGGTAGTGGGGGCAGTCAGTTTGATTACACTTCAGCGTCACGCCCAGCTTCTGGAACAGGCGCTGTCGATTTTTCATTCCGTTTTTAACAACGCGCCGGCGCAGGAGCTTTCGCGCGTGTCCTAATTGAAGGAGATGAGTCATGTTCCGAGCTTTATACACAGCCGCGAGCGGCATGCTCGCCCAGCAATTGAATCTTGACACCATTGCCAATAACCTGGCGAATGCCAGCACGGTTGGTTTTCGTGAGACCCGGCTGCAGTTTCAGGATTTGGTTTATCAGGAGATGGTCGTGCCCGGGTCAGCCGCCACGCAACAGACGACCGTGTCGGCGGGGCTGCAAATCGGCCTGGGCACTCGCGCCTCATCTTCTGAGGTCCTGCAGTTACAAGGCGAATATGACAACACCGGAAACTCTCTGGATTTGGCAATCCAAGGCAATGGTTTCTTTCAGGTGAAGCAGACGAATGGTGAAATCGCTTATACGCGCGCCGGAAGCTTTCAATTGGACCAGTCGGGGAATGTCGTTACTGCCAACGGTAATCCATTGGAGCCGGCGATTGCCATTCCTACCGCTGCCACCGCCATCAGCGTGGGGACAGACGGAACGGTAACGGTAACCATGCCGGGACAAACGAGTGCTCAGCAGGTCGGTGTCATTCAACTGGCCACTTTCCCCAATCCCGGGGGCCTATTGAGCAATGGCAGCGGTCTCTTTACCCAAACCACCGCCTCAGGTGACCCCATTGTGGGTACGCCGGGAGGGTCGGAAGGCTTGGGCACTTTGCAGCAAGGCATGCTGGAAGACTCCAACGTCAACGTGGTGGATGAATTCATCCAGATGATCGTTACGCAGCGGGCCTACGAGTCCAACTCAAAGGTCGTGCAGGCGGCGGATCAGATGTTACAAGATGTTAACCAAATGTCCCATTAGTGGAGCGCACGACCCTATGCCCGCAGCCCTTAAAAGCCGAATCGTAAGCACTCTATTGCTTGTCCTGATGTTGGCGCCACTTACGGAGGCGAGATCAGCCGATGCCTCATTACGCAAGGCGTTAGCGGCGACCGGGGAGGAGAGTGAAGTGATCCCGCGGCGCATGCCACGCCCGCTTTCACGCCGGGAAATCTTTCAAGTCATTCAAAACAATCTGGCTCAAATGGGAATTTCTGGGCGTGGGGGGCTTCATCCGGAGGACCTGAGAATTCAATCTTCGGTGCCGGTGCTCAAGGATGATATGGGATTGGAAGTCAAGAGAATCGGCTTTGACCCTATTCGGCGCGAAACTGTATTCGAACTCTGGACTTCCCACGAACCTCAATATCTTCCCTTTAAGGTCACCACGCGACGCGACCCGCGCAGTTGGGGGTACACCCTACCACTCGAATGGAACATGGGGGAAGCGGGTGGTCCATCCGGGACAGGACATCAGCCAAGTGGCCAGGGGGTGAGCCCGGCCCACTCTAAGCTCCTCGTGCTGGCCAAACCGGGAAGGCCCGCGACCTTGGTCATGTTAGGGCAAAATGTGCGAATTACGACCACCGTGGTTCCATTGCAGCCAGGAGGCAAAGGCCAGAGGATTCTCGTGCGCGACTTGACCACCGCGCGCGTGATGAGTGCGGAAGTGGTGGATGAAGGATTGTTGCAGACCAGTTTCTGAATGGAGTTGGCGATGAACTCGACCCTGTATGTACGCCGCACGGCCCAAACCCTCATCATTACTTTCCTCCTCCTGCTCCTCCCTACTTACGGGGTCGGGTCCAGGAAAAAGGCCCAACCGAAGAATGACTATTTGGCCGAATATATTGAGCGAGTTAAGGCCGTCAAGGCGTCTACGCCAACTACGGGGAGTTTTTGGACACCCCAGAGCCCTTATTCAGATATGGCGAGCGACTACAAAGCGCGGAGTGTGAATGACCTCATCGTGATTCAAGTGGTGGAATCGACGACGGCGGCAGAAGACGGCGCGGTGAAAACGGCGCGCGCTTTTTCGGCAAGCTCTGGGATCAGCGCATTGATGGGTACCCTAGGCCCCAACAACAGCTTGCAAAATATGTTCTCGCCGAACTCCTCACGGACGTTGAATGGGCAGGGGCAAACGTCCTCCGATGCCTCCCTGACGACCAGCCTCTCCGGCCGGGTTGTAGACGTTTTGCCTAATGGATTCCTGGTGATTGAGGCCGAGCGCCAAATGTTCATGAACAATCAGCACCAAACGGTGATTATCCACGGCGTCGTGCGTCCGGGGGACATCAGCTCGAATAACGCGGTTTCTTCCACTTCCATTAGCAACCTGGAATTGGAGCTAAAAGGGAAGGGTGTCATCAGCGATGGGGTCGCACCTCCCAACAAGCTGGTGCGGATGATCTTGAAAGTCGTGGGGTTCTAAAGCCATGCGATCCAAACTATGGGTAGCAGTCCTCGGTTTGCAAATACTTTGGCTACCTGGCACGCTGGCGGGCAAGGAATCGCCGCCCCGGAAAGTTCGCCTTGGCGATGTGGCCACAGTAGAGGGTGTACGCGACAACCTGCTGATTGGGTATGGGATGGTGGTGGGCCTTCACGGCACCGGCGACAGCCAGCAGACGGTTTTTTCGGTCCAGACCTTGGCCAATCTTCTGCAAAAAATGGGAGTTCAATTCAATGCTTCGGCGGTGGTCGTCAAAAACGTTGCCGGGGTTTTCGTCACGGCCACGCTTCCGCCTTTTGCCCGCCCGGGCACGCCGATTGACGTCACCGTTTCATCGGTTGGGGACGCCAAAAATCTCGACGGCGGAATACTCCTTTTTACCACGCTGCACGGTCCCGATGGTCAAATGTGGGCGACGGCGCAAGGCCCTTTGGTCAATGGCGGTTACTCGGCGGGAGGAAGAGGCAACTCGGTTCAAATCAATCACCCCACCACCTCGCGCATTCCCGCGGGAGGAATCGTCGAGCGGGATGCGTCGATGGACCTCAGCCATTTGACCGAACTCTTCTTGCTCTTGCGCGACCCGGACTTCCTGACGGCCACCGAGGCGGCCGCGGCCATTGAGAGCGAATTGGGAAAAGGCTCGGCGCGGGCAGTTGACAGCCGCCGCATTGAGGTTCGGGTTCCCACCCAAGGCTCGGAAGTGGTTTCCGGCCTCTTGGCGAAAGTGGAGAACCTGATGGTGGCGATTCACACGCCGGCCAAGGTCATCGTCAATGAACGAACGGGAACCATTGTCATGGGCCAGGAAGTGAGCTTGGGGGCTTGCTCCATCCTGCATGGTAATCTGTCGGTGGTGATCGCCACGGAATTCAAGGTCTCACAGCCTCTGCCTTTCTCCCAAGGCCAGACTCAGGTGGTCCCGCAAACCACGGTTAAAGCTGCGGAAAGCCCTGCCCGCCGCATCGAACTTCGCGAAGGTGCAAGCGTCGACGATTTGATCAACGGCCTGCAAGCCATCGGCGCGACACCTCGCGATATCGTGGCCATCCTGGAAGCGGTCCGCGCGGCCGGGGCCTTGCAGGCGGAACTGGATATCCTATGAAGCTTGCAGCAACGAGTTCCCAGTTACCAACGCCCGCTGACCGTCACGGGGTTACATCTACGGGCAGCGCTCCAGAAACCCCTGCCCACAAAAAACTGGTCAAAGCCGCACAGGAATTTGAGGGTATTCTTATCTCGCAGCTTTTGGGAGAATTCAAGGTGGGCCTTTCCACGCTGTCGGGGGATTCCCCCCTGGCAGGTTCAGATACCTTGAACTCGTTGGCAATTCAGACCTTATCGACGGGATTAGCCAGCCGCGGGGGGCTAGGAATTGGGCGAATGCTGGTTCACCAGCTCGAGCCGAGTTTGAACCGGGGCCAGCAAAATCAGGGAGGGGGAAAGATTAAAACGGTATCAGAAGGCTAAAGTTCCCGCTGAAATCGTCGATAGGACAGTTGTACGTTAAGGAGACAGGATATGAGAATCGATGCCGCTCTTCCGCTTCCCGAAAATCAGCAAACGCCCAAGGTGGCAAGCCCAGGGTCGTCGGCTCAACAGAACCGTTCCGCCCCGGTCGATTCAAGCCAGGATCAGGCACAACTGTCTGTCGATAACAACACGATTCAACAGTTGAAAGCTAATCTTTCCCAAGTGCCGGAGGTTCGGCAAGAGCGTGTTGACGCTCTTCGCCAAGCGGTGAGCAGTGGCAGCTATCAAGTTTCGGATCAGCAATTGAGTGACGCCATGGGCTCAGACCTGCTGGCAGGACAACTTCGACTGACCTAGTCGATAGAAGGGAGGAGTCATGGACGATCTGGCTCCTGCCCCAACACAGCGGACCTCCGACGACGGAGGGCGGACACTGGGACAAAACCTCACGGCGCGAAGGAAGGCCGTAAAGAAGGTGCAGCCGGTGCCCGCTCAAAAGCAAGATCTGGAACCCGATCTCGCGCCCGAACCGGATCGGGCCCATCATCTCGACGTCTTGGCTTAGATATGAAACGCGAAGTACAGCAGTACCTGGAATTGCTCGAACGGCGGTTGGCAACGCTTCGTATGCTCGCCGCCGACCTTGACGAGAGCCGGTCGGCTTACGTCACTCTCGATTTGCGGTCGATGCACCAACACATCTCGCGGCAAGAAAACCTTTGCATGGAAATTCGCCTGGTGGACGCTGAGCTGCAAAATATGAAAGAGAAACTTAGAGGCTTGGCCGCCGCGGGTGAAATTCCCTCCACGCTGGGCGAACTCGAAGCACAACTCGACCCCATGTCGGCGCGACAGCTTCATTTATTGATGGGCGGACTCAAAGCCATTCAGGTCGACGTGCGCAGGCTTAGCCGAGTCCATTCCGAACTCCTGCGGCGTTCCCGGCGATCCGTGAACGTCTTGCTGAATTTCCTTGCGCACTATTCGGGCACGTACCCGCTGCCCCTTAATCGATCCAAGGGGATGCCTTTCGTCTCGATGGGGAAATAAAACATGTCGAGCCTCTTCGGTACCATGTCCGTCGCCCTCCAATCCCTGATGACCCAGCAGGGGGCATTGGAGGTGGTTGCCAATAACATCGCCAACGTCAATACACCGGGCTATTCGCGTGAAGTACCGATATTGGAGGAGAGTCCCCCCATCCTCAGCGGGAATACCATGGTGGGCACCGGGGTGACGCTGCAGAGCGTGCAAAGCGTGCGCGACAATATCCTGGATCTCCGTATCGACCAGGAGACCTCCCAGCAATCCAGTCTGAATTCCTATGTGGATTCGATGAACCAGGTGCAATCCCTTTTCAACGAGACCCAAGGTACCGGCCTTCAGACCGATTTGAGCAATTTCTTCAATAGTTTTCAGTCCCTCGCTACCGACCCGACAAGTTCCTCCCTACGTCAGGCGGTGATCGTCGCGGGTCAAGACCTCGCGGGTGCGTTCAGCCAAACCAGCAATAATCTGTCGACCATCCAGCAGGGCCTGGATCAATCGGTGGTGCAGACGGTTCAGCAGGTTAACCAACTCACCACCCAGGTGGCCAACCTGAATCAACAAATCCAAGAGGTCTCTAATGCCGGGGATAACCCTGGCTCGCTTGAGGATCAGCGCGACGAAGCCCTGAACAACCTCTCCGGTCTGATCGACACGGCGGTCATTTATTCCAACGACGGTACCGTTTCCGTGACCACCACCCATGGCACGCTCCTTGTATCCGGCAATCAAAGTGACGCATTGACCACTCAAATCAATAGCGCCACGGGAATGAACGACGTGTATGCCCAAGGAGCAGACATCACTTCCGCCATCGCCGGCGGTCAGCTCCAAGGCTTTATTAGCGCCCGCGATGGCGGCATCCCTTCGACGCAATCTTCCCTCGACAATCTGGCCTCCGGTCTAATCTCGGCCGTGAATAATCAACAAAATGCCGGTTACGAGATGAATGGCGCGCAAGGTGTGGACTTCTTCACGCCGTTTACACCCTCTGCCCCGGGTTCCAACGCCGGCGCCGCCACCACCATGACCGTGGCCCTCACCAATCCCGACCAAGTCGCCGCCAGTTCCGACGGCACCCAAGGCGACAACGGCAACGCCACAGCGCTGGCCGACCTCCAGAATGCCCCGATCGTCGCAGGCCAAACGGCGGGAAACTATTATTCGAATCTGATTGACCAGGTTGGCAACGACGTTTCCAACGCCACCTCGAAGCAGGAGGCGGTCGGTCTGGTCTTGCAGCAGCTTACCAACCAGCAGAAGGCTGTTTCCGGGGTCTCCCTGGACCAGGAAGCCACCAACTTAATCAACTACCAGCAAGCTTACGAAGCGGCCGCGCGGGTAATCTCCACCGTCGATGAACTCAACGAGACCGCCATTAATATGTTTACGCCGGCGAGCTGACATGGGCATACGCGTCAATCCCGATATGTACAGTGTAATCCTGAACGGATTGCAGACGAATGCGCAACAAGAGGATCAAGCCTTGCAGCAGGTAGCGTCCGGGCAAAAACTGAATTCTCTGTCCGACAATCCTGCCGCGGTCGCCTCCTTGGTAAACCTGCGAATGCAGTCAAGCTCCGACACTCAATACTTGCAAAATGTTTCAACCTTGACAGGGTCTTTGAACGTAGCGGACTCGGCGCTCAGTTCCGTCGTGGAGGCCTTGACGACCGCGCAATCCGTGGGGGTGGAGGGAGCGAGTGGAACCGTCAACACCCAGAACCAGCAAGCTCTTGCCCAGCAAATTCAAGGTATCCAACAGGAAATACTGGGGCTGGCGAATACTTCTTATAACGGCGACTATCTTTTTTCAGGCACGGCCACGACCACGCAACCCTATGTGGCGGACTCCTCCTCCGTTTCCAGCGTGACCTACAACGGAAACGACAATGCCAACAGCGTGGAGATATCCGAGGGTCAAGCGATGCCCACCAGCCTGCCGGGCAGCCAACTGTTTAGCAACGCTACCACCAATGTTTTTCAATCCCTCCAGGATCTGTACACCGCATTAAACACGAACACCAATATCAGCGGCGCCGTCACGGGAGTCCAGGATGCTCTGAACTATGTCAGCACCCAGCAGACCTTCTATGGAAACTCCGTGGACCGGCTGAACAACGCCCAAACCTTCCTTACCCAGGAACAAACGCAATTGACGGAAGCACAGAGCAACACGCTGGACGCCAACATGGCCACGGCGGTTACCGACCTCACCCAAACTGAAACCGCCCAACAGGCTTTGGTGCAGGCCGGCGCCCAGATCTCACAGTTGAACTTGTTCAACTATCTGCCCGCGCCGTAAATTCGCCCTCCGGCAGGGAAAATCTGTCGGGGATTTCTCACCACGGGTTTGGAAGGATAGGGCCGGCCCCCGCCGCCACTATTATTTGTCCACGCCCGATGGAAATACAGCGCGTTTCTAGCCCGGATTTCTGACCACGACTCTGGAAGGGGGTGGGCGACATAGGGATTGAGATTTGAAGAGTCTCTTTTTTTGTGCTATTAATCCTAACGTATAGATACGTTAGGATTAGGAGGCTTATGACCGAGACGCTTTCGCAATTGGAAAAGGAAAGAGTTCAGGTAGTGCGGGATATCGCGGGGTTGGGAGATTTTCGCCGCGGCTCGATTACCGGCATTATCGGGCGCTGCGGGAAAGCCCACTGCGGCTGCCATCAGCCCGGGCATCCTGGCCACGGACCAAATTTTCGTCTCACCCGTAAGGTTGAAGGTAAAACTGTCTCGGAGACGTTTTCCAGTCGCGCCGCCTTGCGCAAAGCGCAGCGGGAGGTGGATGAGTTTCACAAGTTTCGGGCGCTGAGCGAGACCCTGGTGGAGGTCAACGAAAAG
>JBEKQO010000041.1:0-35548 GCA_049519635.1 Terriglobia bacterium
GACGGCCGCAGAAACGCTCAACCTGGCGAACCTGGACGGCTACACGGTGGGCGGTACGTTGCATGTCGTCGTGAATAATATGATTGGATTCACCGCCAATCCCCAGGACACCGTTTCCTCACGTTTCGCTGCGGACGTGGCCAAGCGTCTGCCCATCCCGATCTTCCACGTGAATGCTGAAGATCCTGACGCCGCCGTGCGCGTCGCGCGCTGGGCGGTGGAATACCGATACAAATTTCACACCGACGTGGTGGTGGACCTGATCGGCTACCGCCGCCACGGTCACAGTGAGATTGACGATCCCACCACCACCCAACCCGTGCGCTACCGCCGCATCGCCGCGCTGCCGCCGGTGTGGGAATCTTACGCGCGCCGCCACCAAACGGACGCCGCGCCGCGCGTTGCGGAAATCCGTGGCGAGCTGGAGGCCGCCCTCAAGCGCGCGCGCAACATCCGCAAGAATCCCCTGCTCCGCCAGCTTCCGTCCTATTGGAATGCATTTCAAGGCGGCCCCTACGACCCGGCCCTGGAAGTGGACACGGCGGTGCGCGCGGAAGAGCTAATTGCCATCGGCGAATTGCTGGGGCGCGTCCCGGCAGGCTTTTCCGTTCATCCCAAGGTGAAAAAGCTGCTGGACCAGCGGGTGCAGATGACGCAAGGCCGCCAGGCGATTGATTTCGGCGCCGCGGAGTTGTTGGCCTACGGTTCACTTTTGCGCCAAGGAACGCCCGTGCGCTTGACGGGCCAGGACACCCGCCGCGGCACTTTCAACCAACGGCACGCCACCCTGTTCGACACCGAGACCGAAGCCGCATATACACCGCTCGCGAATATGGCGTTCCCGCAGCCGGAATTTGAAGTTTACGACTCACCGCTCTCGGAAGCCGCGGTGGTGGGGTTCGAGTATGGCTATAGCCGCGACTATCCTGAGACGCTGGTGCTGTGGGAAGCGCAGTTCGGAGACTTCGCCAACGGCGCACAGGTTTATATCGATCAGTTCATCGCCGCCGGCGAAGACAAATGGGGACTGCTCTCGGGACTGGTCCTGCTGCTGCCGCACGGTTACGAGGGGCAGGGGCCGGAGCACTCCAGCGCGCGCTTGGAGCGGTTTTTGCAGCTTGCGGCGCGCGATAACGTGCAGATTTGCCAGCCTACCACCGCCGCACAGTACTTCCACATGTTGCGCCGGCAGGCCCTGCGGCGCTGGCGTAAACCATTGGTGGTCTTTACTCCCAAAGGGATGCTGCGGCATCCGGCCGCCGCCTCGCCGTTGCCGGACTTCACCAGCGGCCGCTTTCTACCGGTGATTCCTGACCGCGAGGTGACGAATCCCACCCGCGTGCTGGTGGCCACGGGCAAGATCGTTCATGAGCTGCGGGCGGAGCGCAAGAAGCGGGGCGACGCGCACACCGCCATCTTCGCGCTCGAACAGCTTTATCCTTTTCCGGAGAAAGAATTACTTGCGGCCCTAAAAGAATATTCCACCGTACGGGAAGTGGTTTGGGTGCAGGAAGAGCCCGCCAACATGGGCGCGCTGTTCTTCCTCATGCCGCGCCTGCGGCGGATGGCCAAGCCGCGCTCGGTGCTCTCGGTGAAGCTCTCAGCGAGCCCCAGCCCGGCGACAGGCTCCGGCAAAGCGCACGAGGTCCAGCAAAAAACCTTGCTCGCCCTCGCCTTCACCACCGCCAAAGCGCAGTGAGTGGTGGAGTCGTCGTGGAGATGTGCTAGGATGACCTACTCTTTCTGTGCTAATCTTAGGATGGCCAAAGGAAATGCCTGCATCACCGATTTACCAAACATTTAAGCGATCGCATTGCGCGGAGTTACATTTCCAAGTTGAATTGTCATTGGGCAAGCCCCTATTTTCAAAGGTGCAGAAATGCCTCGGTGGCAAACGCTCCAAACTGCCATATTTTTTTGCGGCCGCGTACCCTGGAGAAGGAAAGGAAAAACTAGCAGTAGTAGCAACCCTTAGCCGTTTGAAGCAATCTCGGTTCCACTTTCGAATCTCCTGGTTTGTAGCGGCTAGTGACCCACCTCCAGACTTTGGACAAATTAGGGAGTTAGTGGAGGCGATGGGAGAGTACTTTGGCGACAGGGAAGCATTTGTGACGGCAACGCTTTGGTATTCTAACAAGGAGGCAGAGTCGCTTTTCAAGCCTATCGACCTATTGGGCCAACCCGCGATCTTCGACTCGATCACCGGCTTCACAGGTGTAAAGAAGAATCCCGAAGGCAAACTGGTGTATCGATTGGAGGTTTCGTTTGAGCCCGAGGGCGTTCGCCATGAGGTTAGCTTTACGCAGACGGTGAAGCTATCTGAGGAAACCCCGATGCAGTTGTTTGAAACTGCGGGCAGAATATCAGCGCTTGCCTTAAAGTCGAAAGAGGGTAAATGAAGGATTTTCTATCGAAGCCAATTTCTGTTGAATGGCCAGTTGAGCAGACCAACGAGCCAACTACGAAGAAAAACCTCGTCTACTTCCTCTTAGGCTCTGTGAGGACTTATCACCATGCGCTCAACGAATGGACTGCGGACGTTGATCACGAAGTATCTGCGATTTATGACCATTTCCATGAGGGCGGAGTTCGAACAGCCGTTCGGCAGAGCAGGTCGTTAGAGGAGCAACTCAGGGCCACATTCGAGAGTCCTCTGAAGCTCAATCAACTCTGTGAGGCGGTTGAACGGTTAGAAACAAAACTTGATCAATTACTAAAGAAACTCGATGAAGTCGGTTCCCGCACTGAAAGCATTATGGTCCCAATCGAAACTCTGGCCCCCGAACCGTACCAACTCTTGAGGTCGTTCACAGCCGTGATCACAAAAAGCGGCGAGGATTTTGAGGCATGCCTGTTTGATGCGAGCATATTTGCTTCCGGCGACACTGAGGAGGATGCGGTAGCCAACCTCAAGGACACTCTCATTGATGCTTATGAGCGGCTGAATGAACTCGGAGATGACCAGCTTGGACCTGGCCCGCTTCGGCAGAAGAAGATCCTGAACAAACTCATGTGCAAGGTGGAAAACCGGTAATGTCTGGTTTCACTCAGGACGACGCCGAGGATATCGCCAAAAAACTTGGCTGCGCCCCGAATGAGCGAAGAGGCCACAAGTATTACGAGCTATTTGTCGGAGGAAGGCTGATTGCGAGATTTGGCGTACGAAGGGCCTCCAAAGAAAAGGGCCACGGTCATCTTCCCAAAGACCTTCACATAACCCAAAAGCAATGCCGTGACTTAAGCGACTGCCCTCTGTCCAAGGACGCTTACCTCGAAATAATGCGAGAAAAGGGTTACGTCATCCCCGCGTAGCTTGGGGACGGAACACCAACCTTTGCAATCCATCGTGGCCCGAAGCGAAGCTTTGGTTGCTACTTCGTAATCACCCCACAGGCGATACGCGGTCCGGCATTACCGGCAGGGTCGGTTTTATTATCGTCGGGGTCGGCGTGGATAACGAGAGCCGTACCTTGCGCCTGAAAAAGAGAGTTCGGCCCGTCCGCCAGCGTGACGCCGGTGACTACGACCTTGACCTTCGCATTGCCATTCGCGTCAACAGTCAGGTTATGCAGGTCGCCCGCGTGGTGTCCCTCGGGGTTCTCCCACCCGTGCTTCTTACCTTCGGGGTTGAAATGCCCACCCGCGCTCTTGAAGTCCGGCGGTTCGCACTTGCCCACCGCGTGGATATGGAAGCCATGCACGCCCGGGGGAAGGTTTGAGACCACGAGAGCCACGCTCACTCCCTTGGGATTCTCCTTGAGTTTTGCCGTTCCGATGTTCGCTCCCTTGCTATCGGCAAGGTCGGCTTTGGCAGTCGCGGCGCTCTTGCCGGAAGCCAAGCTCGCAAGCAGCAGTGCCAAGCCCAAAGCCCCAATGATCTTTTTCATAGTTGTCGTCCCCCTTGAGATTTTGTACTTGATGTCAATCGTACCACCAGTTTGAATATTGTAGAGAGGTAATCGCTCGAGGAGACTCGAACCAGGCAGGGTACGTGACGGGCATAGGAATAAGGGGGAATTCCAGTGGCGAGTCATATACCAACAGGCATCCCGAAGGAAGCGAGCCGGCCTCCGGGCGGGAATTCAGGTTAAATTACGCGGCGCAAGCTTGGCGGTGCGATCCGCTTGCCGGAGCGCGGTATGGATCAGCAGGAACTCCCCCACGTGGTCCATGGTGAGCAAACCCACAAGCATGCCGTCATGGAGGACGGGCGCGGAACGGCATTTCGCCGCCCGCATCGCGGCAAGCGCCTGCTCCAGCATCTCATGCGAGTCCGCCACTACAAAATCGCGGTGCATCGCGTTACGGACGGGGGTTTCGACTCCCCCTTGCGCGAGCGCCCGCATCAGTTCCTCGCGCGTCAGCATACCCAGCACGTTATCGCCAAAGACCACCGGGAAATCCTGCTGCCAGCCGTCCAGGACGTGCTCGACGGCCTGGGACAGGCGATCGTCAGGCTGGATGGTTCGGAAATGGGTGAGCATGGCTTGCTGCACTGGAATTCCTCCCAGAGAGTTGTGCATCTGCACCATGGCCGATTCCTGCTCGGCGCCCAACCAGACGAATAACGCAATGAAGACCAGAAACGGGTCGGTAAACAGTCCTACCAAGCCAAATCCAAAAGCCAGGGCTTGTCCTACGCGCGCGGCAACAAGTGTGGCGCGCGTGTATTCCAGGCGCGTGGCCAGCAGGGCGCGCAGCACACGGCCGCCATCCATGGGAAATGCGGGAATCAGGTTAAACGCCAGCAGCCAAAAGTTCACCACCATCAGGTTATTCAGGAAGCTGCCCCCCGCCCAGCGAAACGAGGCGAGCTCGGGGCGTACGCCCGCCAGAAAACTGATGCCGAAAATCCCCCCGGCGATTACGGCATTCACCGCCGGCCCCGCCAGCGCTACCCACAGTTCCTGAATGGGAATGTCGGGCATGCGCTCCAGGCGCGCCAAGCCACCAATGGGCAGAAGGGTGATGTCACGCGTTTGGATGCCATAATGCCGCGCCGCCAGTGCGTGGCCGAGTTCGTGCAGCACGATGCAGGCGAAAATGGCCAAAATGAAAAGAATGCCCTCCGTGGCCGTCGCCAGCGACTTCCCTTCGCGCCAGTTGATGAAAAGAATAAAGAGGATCAGGAGCAAGAAGGTGGCGTGAACATAAATGCCGATTCCCGCCAATCTGCCGATCCTCCAGGACCACCGCATATCCTGCCCTTTCCCGCGCTGCGCTCAACCACGAGTCAACCTCTAAGCCCAAGTTATCACCGCGGGCTGGCCTGCCGCAAGGTGCGGGACGATTTGATCGTTGGTCAGTCCGGATTTGTAGCGGCGCGTTTATCTCGCCACATGGCGGCGTAAAGCCGCCTCTACTTCAAACCGACCTCCAACCCGGAGAACACCAAGCTTGAAGCCCGCCGCGCGATGGTGTACAAAGGGCACCGGTGCAACGGACGGATTGTATTATGGGGGCTGTGCCATGGAAATTCGCAAACAGGACGCGCTTGACTACCACCGCTCCGGACGTAAGGGCAAGATTGAAGTTGTTCCTTCCAAGCCTTGCCGCACGCAGCGGGATTTGAGTCTGGCCTATACTCCGGGCGTGGCGGAACCGTGCCTGGAAATTCACGAAAAACCCGAGATGGGATTCGAATACACTGCCCGCGGGAACTTGGTGGCAGTGATCACCAACGGCACCGCCGTCCTGGGTCTCGGCAACATTGGACCCTTGGCCGGCAAGCCCGTCATGGAAGGCAAGGGCGTGCTGTTCAAGCGCTTCGCGGACATTGACGTTTTCGATCTGGAAGTGAATTCCGAGAACCCCGCCGAGGTGATTCGCCTCTGCCAGCTTCTGGAGCCCACTTTCGGCGGCATCAATCTGGAGGACATCAAGGCGCCGGAGTGCTTTCAAATTGAACAAACACTGCGCCAGACGATGTCGATTCCGGTGTTTCACGATGATCAGCATGGAACGGCCATCATTTCCGGCGCAGCCCTGCTGAACGCTTTGGAGGTGGTGGGCAAAGACATCAGCAAAGTCCGCGTGGTCTTCAACGGCGCCGGTGCTTCCGGCATTGCCTGCGCGGAGCACTACATTCAACTGGGCGTGCGCCGCGAGAACATTCTCCTCTGCGACACCAAGGGCGTGGTCTACGAGGGCCGCGAAGAAAACATGAACCCGTACAAGGCGCGCTTCGCCGCGAAAACCGAGCGGCGCACGCTGGCAGAAGCCCTGAAGGATGCCGACGTCTTCGCCGGCCTCTCGGTCGCCCGGTGCGTCACCGCGGAAATGCTGCGCTCCATGGCGGCCCATCCCATCGTGTTCGCCTTGGCCAATCCCGTTCCCGAAATCAGTTATACGGAAGCCAAGGCGGCCCGGCCCGACATCATCATCGCCACCGGCCGCTCCGACTACCCGAACCAGGTCAACAATGTTTTGGGATTCCCCTTTATCTTCCGCGGCGCGCTGGACGTGCGGGCGCGCGCCATCAATGAGGCCATGAAGCTGGCGGCCACGCACGCGCTGGCGGCGCTGGCCAAAGAGGACGTGCCCGATTCGGTGCTGCGGGCTTACGGCATCAGCCGGTTGCAATTTGGGCCGGAGTACATCATCCCCAAACCCTTTGACCCGCGCGTGCTGATTTGGGAATCCGCGGCGGTGGCGGAAGCCGCCATGCAAAGTGGCGTGGCCCAGATCACCGTGGACCTCGATGAATACCGCGAGCAACTGCAAAGGCGCCTGGGCCGCACCTATGCCGTGATGCAGAACATCCAGTCCCGAGCCAAGGCCGCGCCCAAGCGTATCGTTTTCTCCGAGGGCGAGCACGAGAAGATCATCCGCGCCAGCGTCCGCCTGGCGGAGGAAAACATAGCGCACCCCATTCTGCTGGGGCGGCCCGCCGTGATCGAAGGAAAATTCCAGGATCTGGGTTTGGGCAAGGTGAAAGCGGAGATTATCGATCCCGCCGGTTCCACCCGCCTCTCCCCCTACGTGGATGAATTCTTCCGGCTGCGTCAACGCTATGGCATCACCCGCACGGAAGCTCACGAGTGGATGCTCAACAACAATTATTTCGGCGCCATGATGGTCCGCATGGGCGATGCCGACGGCTTCATTGCCGGCGTCAGCCAGCACTACCCCGACACCATTCGCCCGGCGCTGCAAATCATCCGCACCCGCCCAGGGGTGGACCGTGTTTCCGGCCTTTACGTGATGGCGACGCACAAGGACGTTTACTTCTTTGCGGACACTACCGTCAACATTGAGCCCACCGCCGAGCATCTGGCGGAGATCGCCATTCTTTCCGCGGAGGTGGCGCGCTGGTTCAACGTGGAGCCGCGCGTTGCTATGCTATCGTTTTCAAATTTCGGCAGCACCCGCCACCCGCTGGCCGATAAAGTTCGCCGCGCCACCGAACTGGTCAAGCTCAAAGCGGAGGGCCTGATCGTGGATGGCGAAATGATGGCGGACACGGCCATCGTCCCCGAATTGACCGCCGAGGATTACCCCTTCTCGCGGGTCAAAGGCGACGCCAATGTGCTGATTTTCCCCGGCCTGGAGGCGGGCAACATCGCCTACAAGCTGATGATGCGCATGGGCGGCGCGGAAGCTCTTGGCCCCATCCTGATGGGAATGTCAAAGCCCGTACACGTCCTGGCGCGCGGCTGCGGGGTGGAGGAAATCGTCAACATGGCGTCCATCGCCGTGGTCCAAGCGCAAGCCGGAGTGCTGGGAATTCAACAGTCCGCCCACCACAGCGCGCAGCCGCCGGCGACATGAACCGGAACGCGTTGCATGCCGTAGGGGCGGTTCGCGAAGAAGTTTGTCCAAATTGCGCTTAAGTGGAAGGGCCGTGACCCGCGGCTTTGCCGCCTGCTGCTACGAAAATGCTCCCCTCCTCAATTGAGGAGGGGGTAGGGGATGGTGCTGATTGTGACTTTATGCTTTCGGCTTCAGGAAATAACCACCCCGGCGCTCGGCGCACCACCCCTCCTGAATCGGGAGGGGAATTACCCGGAGCATATTCATCTTTCGAGGCGAGCCGCGGCGACAACCCGGCTCTCCCCTACCCTGCCTTCACCCTGCGTGTTTGCCTCATCGGCGGAGGCCTGCGCTCTGCTTGCTTGCGCCATGAGCCACGGTCTTCCGGCCGCGACGCAGGCTACGATGATGGGCAAGCAGGCCGAAATCGTTCTTGACCATAGGACGCATATAGGCTATAATATTGGCTAGTGCTGGCGTTCCGCCGCGCCTGGCGCCCGCCGAATCCCCCTGCGCGAGGGCAAAACATCGAAAGGTTAGGACGGCATCAGGCATCAGTTGTCAGCCATCGGTAGCGGCTCGTTCCTGGGCAGGTGGGTAGGGGGCACAGGCGCTAGACTAAGTAATTTCCGGTCCGGCCCCGAAGGGGCCAACCGTGGGTAGCCGCAGGTTTTAACCTGCGGTTCGCAGAACCCGATGGCCCCTTCAACCCCGACGGGGTTGACCGTGGGAAGGGTCGCCCCCTTCCGGGCCGAATTCCTTTCTCGCTTTCGGTTTCCGTAGGTTTCACCTACGGCTACGCACGGTGTCCCGCTTCGCGGGAAGGAAGGCGGCGAATCATTGGGTGGGCTATTCTAGCGCCTATGTGGGTAGGGGCACTACCGTTGACCCCTTATAGCTGGGTCAGCAAAATGGGCAGCGGCGCGATGCGTGAGCGGCGGGCACCGAAAAGGCGTACCCTTGCCACCGCTACTCAATGTCAACCCCTGCGGGGTTCCACCGGTGGGCGGCACGGAAGCAAAGCGAGCGTTAGGGAAGCCGCCTTCGAGGTGGCCCACTCATCAAGCCGCCAGCTTTGTGGGGGGTGTCTGACTTGGGATCTTTGTGTCATGGTGGTAGTGGGATTTTCCCTTTCGGCCCGAGAGATAAGGTGCGAATATTTCCCGCTATCCGGATAAGTTTATGAAACAAAATGGCGTTAGCGAACGATCAGGAGAACTTCGATGGACGGCGCAAAAAGTCAAGTACCTGAAAAAAAGGAAGTTATGCTTTCGAAGTCCGGGGACGGAGGACTGAACCCAAAAGATGTTAAAAATGAAGAGTGCTCTGGATGGGTTATTGAAAACAAAGGGGAAATAGAAGTGCTCTGGATGGATTGATGAAAACAAATGAGTTATCCCATTTTCACGATTACTTATTGAAAGGAAGGGAGTTAGTCCTTATTTCTGGTGAGAGACCACGGGGTTTGTCATCAGTGCCGCGGGGCAGGGCGAGATCCTTCGCTGCCGCTCAGGATGACAGCGTAACCGGTTCGGGTGGATAGCGCAACGGGCAGCACGGACGGCCAAAATCCCCCGTGACACACTCCCCCATATCGGTTATCGGCCGTGTTAGGTGAAAAGATGAATCAATGCGCCGATTTCGAAAATCGCAAAATCACGCCATCACTAAACCACCCTATGGGCGGCTGGCCCTCCAACTGCTAAGCAAAAGCTGTCCGGCGGAATCGGAAAACCGGACAAAAAGGAACAGCTTATGGAAATTCGCCGCAAAGACGCTTTGGATTATCACCGCTTGGGCCGCAAGGGCAAAATCGAGTTGACGCCCACCAAGCCTTGCCGCACGCAATGGGATTTAAGTCTGGCCTACACGCCCGGCGTGGCCGAGCCCTGCAAAGAGATTCAAAAGGACAAGGACCTGTCCTTTGAATACACGGCGCGCGGCAACCTGGTGGCGGTGGTTTCCAACGGCACGGCCGTCCTGGGCCTGGGCAACATTGGCGCCTACGCCTCCAAACCGGTGATGGAAGGCAAGGCCGTGCTCTTCAAGCGCTTTGCCGATATCGACGTCTTCGACCTGGAAGTGGGCTCGCAGAATCCCGACGAGGTCATCAAGTTCTGCCAACTCCTGGAACCCACGTGCGGCGGAATCAACCTGGAAGACATCAAGGCCCCGGAATGCTTCTACATTGAGGAGACCTTGCGGCAAACGATGTCCATCCCGGCGTTTCATGACGACCAGCACGGGACGGCCATTATCTCCGGTGCGGCGCTGCTGAACGCCTTGGAGTTGGTAGGCAAGAAAATTGACCAGGTGCGCGTGGTCTTTAGCGGGGCGGGCGCGGCGGGCCTCGCCTCCGCCCTGCACTATGTGCGCCTGGGCGTGCGCAAAGAGAACATCACCATGTGCGACATCTTCGGCGTGATCTACGAGGGCCGCGCCGAGGGCATGAATCCTTACAACTCCCGCTTCGCCGTCAAGACCGCCAAGCGCCGCCTTGCCGAAGTGCTGGAAGGCGCCGACGTGTTCGTGGGCCTTTCCGTGGGCGATTGCGTGACTCCGGAAATGCTCCAGCCCATGGCGGAGCGGCCGATTATTTTTGCCCTGGCGAATCCCACACCCGAGATCAGTTACGAAAAAGCCAAGACTGCGCGGCCCGACGCCATTGTGGCCACGGGCCGCTCCGACTTCCCCAATCAGGTCAATAATGTTTTGGGTTTCCCGGGGATTTTTCGTGGGGCGCTGGACGTGCGGGCGCGGGCCATCAACGAGGAAATGAAGGTGGCCGCGACGCACGCGCTGGCCGATTTGGCGAAAGAGGACGTGCCGGATTCCGTGTTGCGGGCCTACGGCTTGGGCCGGTTGCAATTCGGGCCGGAATACATTAACCCCAAACCTTTCGACCCGCGCGCATTGATCTGGGTTTCCGCCGCGGTGGCGGAAGCCGCCATGCGCACGGGTGTGGCGCAGGTGCAAATCGATCTCGTCACCTACCGGGATGAACTGGCCCGCCGCCTGGGCCGCACCTACGGAGTCATGCAGAACGTGCGCCACCGCGCCCAGGCTGCGCCCAAGCGCATTGTGTTCTCCGAGGGCGAGCACGACAAGGTGCTCCGCGCCAGCCATCAGATCATCGAGGAGCGCATCGCCTACCCGATCCTCCTCGGCCGCGGAGAGGTGGTCGGTAATCGGCTCAGGGAGCTGGGGTTTGAGGACATATGCCCGAAGGTGATCGATCCGGCGCACTCCCCCCTCTTGGAAGCGTATGTGCAGGAATTCTATCGCCTGCGCCGCCGGGGTGGCGTGACCCTGAGCACAGCCCGCGAGCAGATGCTGAACCCCAATTACTTCGGCGCCATGATGGTGCACATGGGAGATGCGGACGGTTTTGTGGCGGGCGTGAGCCAGAATTATCCCGACACCATTCGGCCCGCCCTGCAAATCATCAAGACCCGGCCCGGTGTGCACCGCGTCGCCGCCGTTTTCGTCATCGTCACCAAGAAAGACGTCTATTTCTTCGCCGACACCCACGTCAACATCAACCCCACGGCAGAGGACCTGGCGGAGATTGCGGTGCTGGCCGCGGAGGTGGCGCGCGAATTCGATGTCGAGCCGCGTGTGGCCATGCTCTCTTTCTCCAACTTCGGCAGCAACCACCACCCCCAGTCAGAAAAGATGCGGCGGGCGGTGGAATTGGCGTTGGAAATAAATCCCGAGCTGATGGTGGACGGCGAAATGATGGCCGACACCGCACTGGTACCGGAAATTCTGGAGGAAGAGTATCCTTTTTCCAACCTCAAGGGTGGCGCCACCGTGCTGGTTTTCCCCGATCTCGGGGCTGCCAACATTGCTTACAAGATGATGATGCGCATCGGCGGCGCGGAATCGCTGGGGCCCATCCTGATGGGGCTTTCAAAATCCGTCCACGTGCTCCAGCGCGGCGCCACGGTGGAGGAAATCGTCAACATGGCCGCCATCGCCGTCGTCGACGCGCAGAAACACAGCGTGCAACTACAAGTGGCGCCCCGCCTTCCCGCGGCGTGAGGAATGCGAAACTTAGGTCTTCGGACAACAGGCAGGGGCGTATAAGGAGTTCGCTTGAAGGGATAATGCCATGATCCTTTACAAATTGATCTTTGGCCGTGTTGAAAAGAAAAACAGGCGAGATGCGGAAGATGTGGCCGAGAGCTACATTGGCGTTCTGCTCCACAATGGCCAGGCATGCGGCGAGTACTTCACCGTGGTGAGGGAAGGCAATCTGATTGCCTACGTCAACCTACAGGGTATACGCGCACAGTCATTGGAATACCATTCCAAATACGGAATGAAGGAATTGAAGAAAGTAACGGACCTCTTTGGCAAGCCGCCAGAATGGATACTGGTGGATGATGATGCTCCCAAGCGCGATACGACCTGGACGAAGGCGCGTTTCTTGTACCTTTTCACGCATATGAACGACTGGGAATCACCTTTGTGTCGCGGAGACAATGGCAAGCGGATCCCGCTGTACCGATTGCCGGGCACGCATGAGGATCGGGAGGCGATCTACTTTTGGCAACGCACATACCGCAAGTACGACGAGATTTGGGTTGGCTGCGGTGAGCTCGAAATCCCTGTTTACAAACAGCTCGCCGATCCATCCAGCGAGTTGTCACAGAAAGGCCGCGACATCTGCAGGGGAGTAGAGAAGGTCACCGGCGTCCCCGCCTACTACTTTCTCATGCGATATTGGGGCCGGCGGCGCGGGGAGGACAAAAGGGCATGTCCGGGGTGTGGCCGTCCCTGGCGGAGCAATCACCCCGTCGATCACCCTCGCGGTTGGTGGCAGTTCGCATTTCAATGCCCCAGTTGCCGACTCGTTTCCCATATAGCTGATTCATACGATGACGAACGCCACGCTGTCATCGGAGAATACAAGAAGCAACGGGAGCGAACCACGGCCGTATACCAGCGCAACCAAATAGCGCGTAATGCTAACGAACGCTTTATAAAGTCCGGGATTAAAATCAGGGATGTTTACGGCAAGCTGGCAGAATAAATGCAACCCGCCCTTCCATTCGACACTTGCTATTCGATTAGGGGCGGTTCGCGAACCTCCCCTACCCCAAATTTGAGCGGGGGTCGCCGGGGGAGCACCTCATTCCTTGCGATTAATGATGCCGCGGCAATTTTGGTGTCCACACAGGCAGCGCATGGTTTCATCCGTTTCGTCGTAGTTGTAATCGACGGTCAATTCCTCCCCTTTGCGAATGACGCGCAAACTCATATAGATAATATGCCCCTTCATAATACGCGACACCAGGTTGGGCTGGCAGGAGTGATTGACCAACTCCGCGCCCGAGCCTCCCACTCCGCCGTCAAGCGTCCAGTGATCGTCAAGGACAAACAGGTAGGGCGTCTTCCCGCGCCGCTTTGCTTCACGCGGTCCAATCTTTTCGCCCCGATACTCCATCACCTTGCGGTTGGCGGGGATATTCTGGTCGGCGTAAACTCCCCAGCGGTGAATCCTGGACTCGGCGGCCCGCAGGCGATAACAGCAGTACTGGGGATCAATAACGGGAGCAACCGCCGGACCGATCGTTGACTTGGCCATAGGGCAAAAACGTAGCGCCTCCTTGCGGGATTGTGACCCTCTTACCCTATCATACCAAGGGCCGCCAAGTTTACGAACAACTCGGCCTCCGCTAACCTGCATTTCTTACCAGGATTTTGGAAGGGCGGGGCTTCAGCCCCGCCGTCAGAGGCCGTTCTGATTATTCCCGCGTCCCCCGCCCCTCGCAGCTTGCGGCTGCAAGCTGCGAGGGGCGGGGGACGGGCAAAGGGTTGGAGCCGCGATTTCGACGGGGCTGAAGCCCCGCCCTTCCGGCAGTTCCCAAGAGTGTTTCAGTCTGGTGAGAAATCCGGGCTAAGCTCGCAGAGGGCTCTCGGCGTTTAAGCTTGCCAGACAATCTTCCGGCTCTGGACTTTGATTTGGGCTCAAGATATTCTGTCGTGCCTCATGAATTCGCAGAGTGGCTCATATTCAGTACGAACGGGGGATGACCTGTGGCCACAGTTTCGAGCAGTTTGCGTTTGGCAAGCCGCATGAACCGTCTGGGAACGGAGAGTGCGTTTGACGTTCTCGTCCGCGCTCGGGCGCTGGAAGCCCAGGGGAAGGATATCATTCACCTGGAAATCGGCGAGCCCGACTTTGCCACCGCACCCAATGTTGTGGAGGCGGCGATCCGCGCGCTGCGCGAGGGCTGGACTCACTATGGGCCCCCGGCGGGACTCCCCCAGTTGCGGGAAGCCGCGGCCGCCAATGTTGCCCGGCATCTTGGCATCAGCGTGGACCCGTCCGAAGTGGTCATTACGCCGGGCGGAAAACCCATCATGTTTTTCGCCATTCTGGCGCTTGTTGAGGACGGCGATGAAGTGCTCTATCCCAATCCCGGCTTTCCGATTTACGAATCCATGATTCGGTTCGTGGGCGGCAAGGAGGTTTCCTACGGCCTGCGCGAGGACCACGACTTTGACGTAGACGTGGACGAAGTTCTGGAGAAGATCACGGACCGCACCCGCCTGGTCATCCTCAACAGCCCGCACAATCCCACGGGGGGGGTGACGGGACGCGCCGCAATCGCTCGCTTGGCGGCGGCGTTGGCCGAGCGCGATGTTTTCGTCCTGTCGGATGAAATCTACGACCGGCTGATTTATGAAGGTGAGCACTCGAGCATCGCGCAGTTCCCAGGCATGAAGCAGAAGACCATCATCCTGAACGGCTTCTCGAAGACATACGCCATGACCGGCTGGCGCATGGGCTATGGCGTGATGCGCACCGACTTGGCCAGGCAGGTCACGTTGCTGATGACCAACTCCAATTCCTGCACCGCCAGCTTTAGCCAGATTGCCGGCGTTGAGGCGCTGCGCGGGCCGCAGGATTCGGTGGAGGCGATGCGCGAGGAATTTCGCCGCCGCCGCGCGGTAATCGTCGACGGGTTGAACGGTATTCCCGGCTTTAGTTGCCGCCAGCCGCACGGAGCTTTCTACGCTTTCCCCAACATCCGGCAGACCGGCAAATCCTCGCGCGCACTGGCCGACGCGCTGCTGGCCGAGGCCGGTGTGGCCTGTCTCTGGGGAACCGCTTTCGGCGATCGGGGAGAAGGTTATTTGCGGTTCTCGTTCGCCAACTCCGTCGAGAATATTCGGAAGGCGCTGGAGCGGATTGCCACGTGGGTAGATTCCCACCGCTAAGGGAACTCCGAAGGTCAGGAATTAGCGTGTCGAGATCAGATTTTTCCAGCTTACTTGCTTGGTATATTCTATGAATCGGGCGGATTTCAGACAATTGGCACAATGCCGGGTAGAAGAAGCGCAGGTCCTCCTGAGGAACCGTAAGTTCTCTGGGGCATATTACCTTGCTGGCTATTCCATTGAATGCGCTCTTAAAGCTCGCCTCGCCAAGCAGACGAAGCGGTACGATTTCCCTCCTGAGCCGGCTTTCGTCGGGAAGATTTACAGTCACGACCTTGAACAACTGTTAAAGAAGGCCAACCTTCAAAAGGTATTCGACAGAGAAGAAGCGCGCGATCCGCAATTTGGAGTGAATTGGAATATCATTAAGGACTGGACCGCGAAGAGCCGCTATGAATTGCAAAGCCAAAAGATGGCGCGGGCGATTGTGAAAGCAGTTTCTGATCCCCAGCATGGAGTGCTCCGATGTATAAGACGGCTTTGGTAGAACCGCTAGTCGACGACGGGCGGAAACTGCTCGAACAGCTTGATGTTCAGCGCTTCCCGGTGTCCGCCGGCCTATGGTATTACTGGCCGGACAGAGCCACGTGGAAGCTGGTGATCATCTCCCCAATAGCTGACGCAAAAGGCCCCCATTACGGTTACACTCGCATCCAAAAGGCGCTGGGCAAAGCGGAACCAACCAGCCTCGCATTGGACGACATTATGTTGGTAGGGAAAAAAGACCCGGCGTTCTTCGAGCTGAAGATTGCGGTGGGGACTCCGTGGCCGGAATCCTTGGAAAGTCGGGCCAGACCTTTGCGCCCATCCGAGGATTCCTATGTTTACCGTTGGGCTCTTTGACCTCTTACTTGCGAGCTGTTTGGGCTTTCCCTATTACCTATCGATCCTTGAACTGATGAGTGCGGCGTTCACATGCGCCGGGTGAATCCGCTCAACAAGAGCAATGCAAAATCAAGCTGGAGGGAATTTGGCAAAACCAACAAAGCTCGTCCGCGTTTACGCCACCTGCGACATTGGCGAAGAGGCATTCAAAACTCTGCGCGCGCGTGGCTATGAAGTGGAAGTCTACCCGGAAGTGGAGCCGCCGCCGAAGAGCCTGATCATCGAGAAAGTCCGCTCCGGCATTGACGGTCTCATCACCACGCTGCGCGACCCGATCGACGCGGAAGTTTTTGATGCTGGCCGCGGCACGCTGAAAGTGGTGTCGCAATATGCCGTGGGCTTTGACAATATCAACCGCGCTGACGCCAACCACGCCAAAATTCCCTTCACCAATACGGCTGACGTACTCACGGAGGCCACGGCGGAGTTTGCCCTTTTCATTCTGGGCGACGCGGCGCGCCGGCTCTATCCCAGTGAGCGACTGGTACGCGAACTGCAATGGGGCACCTGGCATCCCTATCTTCCCTTCTTGGGCGACGATGTGACGGGCCGGACCGTAGGAGTGATTGGCACGGGCCGGATCGGCCAGGCCTTTATGAAAAAGGCCGTCGGGTTCGACGTGAATTTCCTTTGTTACGACGCCGAGTTCGAGCAGCGCGCGTTCGCGGGCAAGATTCAAGAGATTATGGATCTTCGCTTCCGCCACGGATTCACCGCCGAGCAGCGGACGATTCGCTATGCGAGTTTTGAGGACGTCTTAGGCGGCAGCGATTTCGTGAGCGTCCACGTACCGCTGATCCGCCAAGGGGAAGGCAAGTTTCCCACCTACCATCTATTCAACGCCACGACCTTCCGGTTGATGAAGCCCACGGCGTTTCTGGTCAACACCTCGCGCGGGCCCGTGGTGGATGAAACGGATTTGGCGGCGGCGCTGCGCGAAGGCGTAATCGCCGGGGCGGCGCTCGACGTGTTTGAGAAGGAACCGCTGCCCGCGGACTCGCCCTTGCGCGATCCCAAGCTGGAAAACCGCCTGCGGCTGTTCTCCCACTTTGCCAGCGCGGGACGGGAGACGCGGCTTTCCACCGATCCCAACAAGGGGATGGCCGGCCGCTGCATCCACGGCCTCATGCAGGTGCTGGAAAGCAACGGCAATCCCGCCGCCGTGCCCTACGTAGTGAACAAAGAAGCGTTTCGATGAAGGGCGGCGAATGCAATTGTACCGCCGACCTTTAGGTCAGCATGCAGGTGTGCAATAAGGTGAATCAACAACTGCCGATCTAAAGGTCGGCGCTACAAATGCCGCACAGACCCGCCTTACCAAAAGATGCCAAAGTGGTACAAGTAGATGGGCAGGGAGACGTAAGCCAAGAAGGCATTGATGCAGTAAGTGATCCAGAATCGCTGAGGAAGGTCCCGCCAGCGCGCGATGACAAGGACCGTGGCGAAAGCCTCCCAGGGGACGCTGAAGACGGTGGCGTAATCAAGCAGCCAACCCACCGCGTCCGACCGCGCGAAATAGCCTGAGATATCCGCTAAGCCGATCGATAATACGTACGCGGCGGGCAGAGTCATTCCTACGGCGGTGACAACTCCCACAACCCTGATCAGAATTCGTTCTCGATGCGGCAGCACCAATCCGGTTGCCTCTTCTGGTCCCTACATGATCCATTCCGATGTCCGGCAGAGGGCCGCGAGGTGCGAATATCCTGCCGCGCTGAGGGCCGCTATCGGCGCAGCCGTAACATCACTTAACGCAAGCAGCCAACGTTCGGAACCCAGAGGAACAGTGTAACCCTTTTGGCCCAGGGGGTGACGGCATCAACGCGGCGGGGGTCAGCGAATTTAACCTTCCTTTGAAGAAGCCGAAGTCGATCCCGGGTAACCGACCACTTTCCGGCGAATGGGTTCAAGCAGCCCCGCGCTCATGAGCAAGGCCGCCGCCAGAACGTACATTCCACCCGCCCATACGAAAGCCGGCTTGTACCCGTACACGTCGATGACAGGCCCGATAATGAGTTGTGCTGCGGCACCGATGAAAGTCCCGGCGGACCCGGTCATTCCATAGAGAATGGCCACGTGCTTGGGGGGAGAAATCTCGGTGATGACAGTATGAATATTCGTCGACCATGATTGATGCGCAAAAAGGGCCACGCTCACCAGTGCCAATGCCAGGTTCGTTGCCGGTGCGAAACCGGCCGAGGCGCTAAAGGCGCATAAGGAGGCAGACGCCAAGAGGATGGTTTTGCGACTTCGGTGCAGGCCCAAACCTCGGCGGATCAGGGCACTGCTCGCGGCCGCCCCGGCTAAGGCCCCGAGGAAGGAGCAAAAGTAAGGCACCCAAAGAAGCTTGCCCACCCTGGCGAGGGAAAGTCCGCGGGCTTCCTGAAAGTAGCCGGGAATCCAAAACAGGTAGAAATACCAGACTGAGTCTGAGCACGCCCGCGCCGCAAGTACGCACCAGTACTTCCGAGTTTTAAGGACTTCGCCCAGAGTCACCTCTTGTTCAGTAGAGACGCCGGCCGTGGGATCGGATGCTGCCACTGACGCCGGGTCAGGTGTCCCATCCGCGCGCTGCATTTGCCGATGGACCCAAAGCCAAGGTGGAAGCAGCAAAAAACCGAGCGCGCCGAGGAGGAGAAACGTCGCCCGCCATCCCCAATGAAGAGTTGTCAATGCCACCAGGGGAGGCGTAAGCAACATCCCCAGGCTGATTGCCGAAAGGATTGTGCCCACCGCCTTGGCACGGCTGGCAGGTGGAAACAACCCCGCAACGCCACGCATGGCGGCGGGATAGTAGCTGCCCTCTCCCATTCCCAGCAGGGCCTGGCACAGAAACAAGCTGCGAAGTCCATGCACAAACGTATGGGCCATGCTGGCGAGGGACCAGAAGACGACTGCCAATGTAAACGTACGGCGGTATCCCAGGCGATCCGCAATCCGCCCCCCCAGGATGTAGAAAACCGCATACATCACCAGAAAGGCGTGAATGGCCAGTCCGTAATTCGCATTGTTCAGGGTAAGGTCTCGCCGCACCAGCGGCATGACGACACTCAGCAACGAGCGGTTGAGGTAATTGATCACCGAGCCCGCAAACAGGAGCAGGACAATCAACCGGGGAAAAGATTTTTGCCAACTGGGTTGGTTAGACATGTGCGGAGGCTTTATACTACGTCGCACTCAGTTAGGGAGAACTACTATGACCCACCGCGAACGTGTTCTGGCCGCCATCCGTGGCAAAGTCCCTGATCGGCTGCCTTGGGTTCCACGCCTGGAATTCTGGCACCGGGCGCGCCTGCGCCAAGGCACGCTGCCGCCGGGGTTGCGTTCCCTGACGCTCACCGAAATCACGGAACGCCTGGATGTAGGCTGTTACGCTTCCATCCCCGACTTCACCGACGTCGCTGAGGAAACCGCCATGATCGACCGCACCCTCGGCCTCTTCCATCTCCCGGTAATACCTTACCGCATCACCCTTGAAGACGTGGATCGCCGCGTCAGCCGCCAAGGCCAGGAAACAGTGGTGGAGTATCACACGCCCGCCGGGCCGATTCGCACCGCCTCGGTATTCACCGAGGAAATGCTGGATGCCGGCGCCTCCATACCCTGGATCACCCAACATGCCCTTCGCGAGCCGCGTGATTTTGACGTGGTAGGGCACATCTTCTCGCACTTGAAAATCGAACCGCACTTCGATGGCTACCTCGCTCGCCGCCAGGAGGTGGGCGAGCAGGGCCTCGCGATCGGCTATCTCCAGGGGACCGCCTGCCCGATCCAGCACATCATGAAGGAACTCATGCCGCTCGAACAGTTCTTTTATGCCCTCAACGACTATCCCGAAAAAGTTCACCGGCTGGCGGAACAGATTGAACCCTTCTTCCAGCAGATTCAGGCCATCGGGGCGGACTCCGCCGCTGAGGTCCTTCTGCTTGGCGGTAACTACGACGATTCCATCACCCCCCCGCCTTTTTTCGAGAGGTACATCTTCCCTGCCCTGCGCGATTACGCCGAAGTGCTGCATCGCCAGGGCAAATACCTGATGACCCATACCGACGGCGAAAACCAGCGGCTTTTCCCCCTGTACCGGCGCGCCGGATTCGATATCGCTGACTCCGTGTGCCCCTACCCGATGACGCGATGCCGGTTGGAAGAGATTCGCGCCAACTTCGGCGACCACGTCACGATTTGGGGCGGGATTCCCTCCACCTTGCTTTGTGCCGGCAGCACCCCGGAGATCGAATTCCGCGGCTCCATCGATGAGACAGTCGAACGCTATAGCCGTGAAAGCCATTTCATCCTCGGCGTAAGCGATATGGTGACGGCCGATTGCGAGTGGGACCGTTTGCAATACATTACGGAAAGGGTTGCCACGATTTAGACAAAATCCATTTCAGAGGGACTATTTCTTATGTCCACAGGATCACCGCTCGGCTCCGAAAAGATCATGGCCTTCGTCGGGACGCAGGATGCGGCCAAAGCCAGAGCGTTCTATCAAGACACGCTCGGTCTGCGCCTGATCAGCGAGGATCACTTCGCCCTGGCATTTGATGCGCACGGCATCATGCTGCGAGTGACGAACGTCGGCAAGGCGGTCGTTGCGCCCTACACCGTCTTGGGATGGGAGATCAAAGATATTGCCGCAACCGTGAAGGCCTTGCAGGAGGCCGGCGTGAAATTCGAACACTATGAGGGACTGGGCCAGGACGAACTCGGAGTTTGGCACGCACCCGGTGGAGCGAAGGTAGCTTGGTTCAAAGACCCGGACGGCAACACGCTTAGCGTCACCCAGCTTTGAACGGAAAGGAATTTCGGGCGCCACACCCCGCTCCCCCTCTCCCCGCCGCGGCCCGCAGGGCCATGGCGCTTTCCGATGGACTGCGCATGAGGATTGGGCGTGCTGTTGCGTCCTGCCGCTACTCCAGCAACTCCTCCACGGGCGTGCTAATCACCGAATAGACCTCCGGCCTTCGATCGCGGAAGAGCGGGAAGCTCCGCCGGGCGCCAAACACATCTTCGCGGGCAATATCCAAAGAGATGATCTCTTCCTCCCACCCGCTGGCTTGCACGGCAATTTTGCCGCAGGGATTGATGATCATGCTTTTGCCCGACATGCGCCATTCGCCCTCCCTGCCGACGTGATTGCAGGCCGCCAAAAATGCGCCATTTTCGAGCGCCCGAGTCGTCAGGAAGTTTTCCCACGGATCGTCGATAGGGGTGGCATAAGGTGCGACGATAAGCTCGGCTCCACGGATCGCCAGGCAGCGGCACGACTCCGGAAACAGGTTGTCGTAACAGATTGAGATGCCCACGGTCCATTCGCCGACCTTAAAGACCGGGAAGGAGGAGCCCCCGCGAAAGTAAATCTTCTCCAGGCTCAACAGCGCGGCGGGATGGACTTTGCGATACTTGCCCGCGATCGCGCCCTCCGGGCTAATCAGCATAGCGGTGTCGTAGTAAAGCCCCGGGCGTTCCAGCTCGAAAATGGTGGAGACAATCCAGACCTTGAGCTCTTTCGCTAGGTCTCGCATCCGCTGCGTGGTGGGGCCGCTGTCCGGCTCAGCATAGTCCATATAATGGTAATCTCGGAACTGCGGGAAGTACTCGCAGTTGAAAAACTCAGGGAGGACGATCAGGTTTGCGCCGTCCGCTGCCGCGCGGGAAACGAACTGGCAGGCGCGCTCCACGTTTTCGTCACGAGCGGCAGCCCGGCTGTTCATCTGAATAAGAGAGAGTCGCATGTCGGTCCTCGAGTAAAGTCCACTGGTCTTCCTTTCACTGAACCCGTGGTTCAATCCAAAATCGCAAATCCAAAATCTAAAATTTGCCAAGCCCCAGGCTCGCCCAGAGGTTGTCGATTTTCTTTCTTACTTCCGCGTCCATGAGGATTTCATCCGGCCAGGGGCGGGTGAAGCCTTCGGTGGGCCATTTGCGGGTGGCGTCAATTCCCATCTTGGAGCCGAAGTTGGGCAGGCGTGAGGCGTGTTCGAGCTGATCCACAGGGCCGAGCGTGAACTGAATATCGCGCTCGGGGTCGATGTGGTTCAGGGCTTTCCAAGCGACTTCGCCCGAGTCGTGCACGTTCACATCGTGGTCCACCACCACGATGCACTTTGTGAACATGGCCCCGGGCAAGCCCCAGATGGCGTGCATCACTTTTCGGGCATGGCCGGGGTAGCTCTTCCGAATCGCCACCATCATGAGGTTATGGAACACGCCTTCCGCGGGCATATGCATGTCCACCACTTCCGGCATCTGTTTCCGCATCAGGGGCAGGAACAGGCGTTCCACGGCGTAGCCCATCCAATAGTCTTCCATGGGCGGGCGGCCGACGATGGTGGAAACGTAGATGGGGTCGCGCCGGCGGGTGATGCAGGTGATGTGGAACGCCGGGAACTTGTCCGCAAGCGAGTAGTAGCCCGTATGGTCGCCAAACGGCCCTTCGGTGCGAATGTCGTCCAAGTCCACGTAACCTTCCAGCACGATCTCGGCGTGGGCGGGAACCTCCAGGTCCACGCTCTCGCATTTCACCAACTCCACCGCCTGCTGGCGCAGGAAACCGGCGAAAAGGAACTCGTCCAAATCCTCCGGGAGGGGCAGCACGCCGGAGAGCATGGTGGCGGGGTCGGCCCCCAGCGCCACCGCCACGTCCATGCGCCGGCCCTTCCCCTGGCGATCGAGCCAACGGAAATGTTCGGCGCCGCCCTTGTGAACCTGCCAGTGCATGCCCGTAGTCCGTTCGTCGAACACCTGCAGGCGATAACAACCCACGTTGCGGCGGCCGTTCCGGGGACTGCGCGTCACGACCATTGGAAACGTGATGAATCGCCCCCCATCCTGCGGCCAGCACTGCATAATCGGGAGGCGCGCCAGCGAAAAATTCTCCCGCTCGATGACTTCCTTCACCGGCCCCGAGCGCACGTTCTTGGGGAAAAATGAACCAAGTTCGGAGAGCTTGGGAAGCAGCTTTACCTTGTCGAGGAATCCTTCGGGCGGCTTCATTTCGAGCAGATCCTCGATGCGGCGCGTAACGTCGTCGAGTGAGGCAACGTCGAGCGCCAACTCCAGTCGCCGCCTCGTCCCCAGCATATTGATCAGCAGCGGCATGGCGTAGCTCACGCCGTCGCGGGCGGAGCGAGGCTTTTCAAACACCAGCGCCGGCCCACCCGCTTTCGAAACGCGGTCGGTGATTTCGGTAATTTCCAGATCAACGTCAACTTCCACCGAAATGCGCTTCAACTCACCTTCGCGTTCCAGGCGGGCAAGAAAATCACGCAGGTCTTGGTAGGACACGATGGTTCCTCATGTTGGCAAGAGTCTATTGTCCGTTTAAAGGGTAAAGTTTAAAGGGTAAACGGTAAAGGGCAAAATGCAGGGTTTCGGCTTTACCCTTTAAACCTTGCCCTTTACATTGCCTTTCTTCTGCTTGACATTGCACCCCATGCGCCGGAAACTAAGCCCATAGCCCGGCGGGCATTGACCTCCATTCGATGGTTTCTTGTTGGTTTTGAGTGGGACGGTCCCTGCGTTCGAATACACCGGGCCAGGATTTATGCCGTCCCTGCTTACCCTCGCGCGTCCACCGGGACCACAATGGCTTTCACGGCTGTTGGCGGTCATCCTGGGCTTGATTTGGGCCTTGGCGCCCGGCACTCTCAAGGCACAAACAAATAACCCGCAAGAGATTTCCTCGCGCGACGTTGAGCCCACCTTCAAGCTGCAAGCCGAACGTAACGTGGTGATGGTCCGCGTGGCGGTGCACGACGCGAAGGGAGCGACGGTTGACAACCTGCGCAAAGAAGATTTTCAACTTTTCGATCACGGCAAATTGCAGACCATTTCCCACTTCTCGTTTGAAAAACCTACCCTGAAAGCCCCCGAGGCCCCGGCGCAGAAACCCGCTGAAAAACCCGCCGCAGCCGAGGCGGAGGAGGCGGATGAAACGGCCATGCCGGTCTCTGCGGCTCGCCGCTTCGTGGCGCTGTACTTCGACGATGTGAACACCGTTTTTGGGGACTTGGCGCGCACGCGCGATGCCGCGGACCACTTCCTCACCAGTTCTATTCAGCCCGGTGATCGCGTGGCGTTATACACCTCCTCCGGGCAAAAGCAATTAGACTTCACGGAAAACGTTGCCCAAGTGCATCAAGCGCTTCTCGACCTTCGTCCGCGCCCCATCATCGGAGCGGATACGTCTTGCGGCGCAATTCCGCCCTACGAGGCGTATCTGATCGTCGACCACCAGGACCCGAGCGCCATCGCCGTGGCCGCAGATGAAATCCTGAATTGTACTCCTTGCCCTAGCCAGCAGCAGGCGCAGTGCCTGAGCCAAGCGCAGAGCATGGTGCAAAGCCTGGCGATGCAGTCGCTGACGCAATCAGAAACGGAGTCAACGGCGGCCCTGCGGGGGATTGAGCTGGTGGTTCGCCGCTTGACGTCACTTCCCGGGCAACGCAGCATTGTCATTGTCTCCGCCGGATTCCTGACGGAAACTCTCCTCTTCCAAATCAGTCAGATTACCGACCGGGCGATGCGTGCGGGCGTCGTCATCAACGCCATCGACGCCCGCGGTCTCTGGACGGATCCCACGCTCGACGCCAGTCGGGGTTCCTTTGCCAACTCAACAAACGCCGCGGTTAGCGGACAGAAGCACATGATGCTCATCGAGAGCGCCCGACGCCAAACCGATAGCATGCAAACCCTCGCTCTCGATACCGGGGGCGTCTTTTTCAACAACAGCAATGACCTGGATGCCGGATTCCGCAAGGTTGCGGGCCTTCCAGAAGCCTTTTATCTTTTGGCTTTCTCCCCGCAAAATCTGAAACTCGACGGCGCTTTCCACCCCCTTCAAGTCAAGCTGGTTTTGCACAAGGGCCTCGCGGTGCAAGCCCGCCGGGGCTACTACGCTCCCAAGAAACCCACCGACCCGACGGTGCAGGAGAGGGAAGAGATTCAAGAAGCAGTCTTCTCCCAAGACGAAACGCATGAGCTTCCCATCGACGTCCACACGCAATTTTTCATGAAGACCGAGTCCGATGCGCGAATTACCGTCTTGACGAGCATTGACCTGCACCCCCTGCATTTCCGCAAGGAAGAGGACCGTAACCTCGACAACCTGACTTTCGTGACGGTGGTATTTGACCGCGATGGCCATGTGATCACCGGTCAGGAAAAATCTCTGCAACTGCGCCTGCGCGACAGCAGCCTGGAAAGATACTTGCAAACCGGCATTACCATGCGGACGCTCTTCGACGTCAAACCCGGAACCTATCTGGTGCGTGCGATCGTTCGCGATTCCGAGAGCGGTCAAATCTCGGGCCTGAATCGCACGGTGGAAATTCCCTATTAGGAGATTGAATATGACCCGACACCGATTGCTTCTGACGATGGGCCTCCTGATGACTCTGGGAGGGCTGGGCCTCGAATCGGCTACCGCTCCCGCCGCCCCGGCAGGTGGGCAAAACCCTTCCCCGCCGGCGGGTGAGAACCCACCGGTCGTGATCAAGACGGAAACCAACCTCGTACTGGTCGATGTGATTGCCACCAACAAAAAGGGGGATTACGTCAAGGACCTGGAAAGGAAGGAATTTCACGTCTATGAGGACGACGTGGAGCAAACCATCTCCACCTTTTCCCACGAGGCTGACATTCAACCTAACGCTCCCGGACACGAGCACTATATGGTGCTGTTCTTTGACGATTCCACCATGGACCCGGGCCTGCAAATCCAGGCACGCCAAGCGGCGGGGAAATTTGTCGAAAGCACCGCTTCTCCCAATCGGCTGATGGCAGTGGTGGACTTCGGCGGAAACCTGCAGATCGCGCAAAACTTTACCGCCGACGGCGACCTGTTGAAGCGCGCCGTCAGCACCGTCAAGTTTGCTTCCGTTAGTCCCAATGCGGGAGGCGGCAATGTGCAGCTTGCGTCTATGGGAGCGACGTCTCTGGGCCGAGCCCAATCGGATTTCGGCGCGCGGAGCGTTCTGCTCTCCATCCGCGAGGTCGCCAAAACGCTGGTGGGTGTTCCTGGACGGAAAACCCTGATCTTGTTTTCCGCGGGGTTTCCTCTCACCCCGGAACGCCAGTCGGAGCTCAACGCCACCATCGATGCCTTGAACAAGGCGAACATCGCGGTTTATCCTGTGGATGTACGTGGCTTGGCGACTTCCGCCGGCCCCGGCATGGATATTTCCAATCCCTCGGTTCCAGGCGGACGCCCCGGATTCCCGCCAAGTTCAGAACTGCGCAGCCCCGAGTCTCCCTTCCCTCACCTTCCAGGTCTGCTGGCCGCGTTAGCGGCCCCTCCCGCACCTGAACCTCAGCGAGGGGGCGCAGGGGGCGGGACGGGCGGAGGAGGGTCACCGGGAGGGGCGGGCGGAGCGGGCGGAGGTACGACAAGTGGCGGAAGCACCCGGGGTGGCACCACCAGTTCGTCGAGCAGCACGGGGGCGGGAAGCACCTCCACCGCGGGTCGCGGCGGCGGCACCACCAGCAACCCCACCAGCACACGAACAAACACCGGAAATAATCTGTACAACTCCAACATGAACTGCATGAGCACCGGCGCCTTGGGTGGAATGCAGAACCCCAACTGCGTCAATCGGCAGCTCATTCCGAATATCCCCGACAGCGTATCGACAAACCAGCAGGTGCTCTATGCCTTGGCCAAAGGCACCGGCGGTTTTGAAATCTTCAACACCAACGATTTCCTCCAAGGCTTACAGAGGGTCGCCAAGGAGATGAACGAGTATTACAATCTCGGGTATACCCCCCCCAGCCAGACGCACGACGGCCGGTACCACAAAATCCAAGTCAAGGTGGACCGTGCCGGCGTGATCGTGCGCTACCGCACCGGCTATTATGACGTCAGGGGTCCTGACCTGCTGAAAGGAAAACCCGAAGGCAAGGCTCTGGAGGAGCGCGCCGCCAGCCAGCAAGCCGGCGAAATTCCTATTTCTCTCAGCGCCCCTTACTTCTACACTGAACCCGGCGTGGCACGCGTGAACCTGGCCGTATCGGTTCCGGGCTCCGCCATCGACTTTGAAAAACAAAAGGGGCTCTTCCACTCTGACGTGAATGTGCTGGGAATCGCCTATCGCGCAAACGGCTCCGTCGCCGCGCGATTTAGCGACACGGTGAAGTTGGATTACCAAAAAAAGGATCTCAAGGATTTCGCCAAAAGTTCCTTTGATTACCAGAATACGTTCAACGTTGCTCCGGGATCGTACACGCTGAAGCTGGTGCTGAGCGCAGGAGGAGAGAAATTTGGCAAATATGTTGTTCCTTTGGTAGTGGAACCGTTCAGCGGCGACAGTCTCAGCCTGGGAGGGCCGGCCTTGGGTGATACCTTTGCTCCTGTCTCGCAGCATGCGGCGAATATGGATGCAGAACTTCTGGAGGAACGCGCGCCCCTGGTTTTCAAGGGTATGGAACTGGTCCCCTCCACCAGTGGCCGATTTGCCAAAAGCGCGCAGCCGGTGGTCTACGTGGAAGTTTATGACCCCGCGCTGAAAGGCCCAGATCGCCCTCGCGTGGGTGTGATGTTCAACATTATCGATCGGAAGAGCAACCAGCAGGTCTACTCTTCCAACACGATTCTGATCAACGATTACGCGCAAGCCGGCAATCCGCTGGTGCCCGTAGGCTTCAAGCTGCCCGTTGACCAACTCCAGGCGGGCGACTACCGGTTTGAAATCAAGGGGCGCGACGAGATTGGTAACGTTTCCACCGTGCGCAGCGCTGATTTCTCCGTTCAGTAATCGGCGTGAGCGCAAAAACCCCAACTCAAGTGTGCGGCCGGGGGCGAAAGCCTCCGGCTTCAGTGGCGGAGAGGCCGCGCCACACCTATGCCGCTGTTCGCCGCACGCTGCTCGCGTGGTTTCGCGCCAACGCGCGCGCGCTTCCCTGGCGAGGGACGGGCGACCCCTACGCCATCTGGGTCTCGGAAATCATGCTCCAACAGACGCAGATTGCGACGGTGACCCCTTTCTACCAGCGCTTTCTAGAAACCTTCCCAACTGTCACGCACCTGGCGCGGGCGCCGCTGGAGCGGGTGCTGGAACTCTGGTCGGGCTTGGGTTATTACCGGCGTGCCCGCCACCTGCACCAGGCCGCGCAGGCCCTGGCGCGGCAGTCGAAATTCCCGGAGGATTATGCCGGCCTCCGCGCCCTCCCTGGCATCGGGGATTACACGGCCAAAGCCGTCCTGAGTATCGCATTTAATCAACCCTATGCTGTGCTGGACGGAAATGTGGCGCGGGTGGTCGCGCGGCTGTGCAGTCTTAGTGGGAATTTACATCAGCCCCAGTTCCGCAGCGCGGTCGAAACTGAACTCGCGGGGATGCTGTCGCACCGGGAACCGGGAAACTTCAACCAAGCCCTGATGGAGCTTGGCCAGACCGTCTGCCTGCCGCGTGGGCCGCGCTGCTCCGCTTGTCCGCTGGCGAAATGGTGTGGCGGGTATCGCTCCGGCAATCCGGAGGCCTTCCCGCTTCCCCGCCCTCGCCGCGCGGCGGAATCCCATTACCTCGCTGTGGCCCTTTTGCGGCGTGGAACCCGCGTCGCCATGGTGCGCGGCCTCACCGATGGCTTGCTCGACGATCTCTGGAATTTCCCCGCGGCCTTTGGCGGCTCACACGCAGAAGGGCTGGAATCGCTGCACGAAAAACTGCGGCGCCTCACCCGCGCGCCTTTTACCGTCGGTGAACCACTGGCGGAATTTCGCCATGGGATCACTTTTCGCTCCATCGAAGGCCGGGTTTATCCCGTCGAAACCTCCCGCCCCATTCGTCACGCCTCCGTGCAATGGTTCGAGCTAGAACAATTACCGCAAGCAGCCATTTCCCAGTTGGCCCGCAAGATTGTGCAAAGGATTACCTGAAAAAAAATTACCCCGCAGCAGCACGGAGCAAAGGTGGTGTCAGGTGTTAGTAAAACCCTAACCTGGATTTATCACCACGAGTCCGGGAAGGGCGGGGCTTCACAGGCTGCGGAAAAACTCTGTGGCGCTTGGCGCAAGTACTGTCAGCACCACCCCGGCGCTCGGCGCGCCACCCTTCCTCATCTGAGGAGGGGAGCGTTTTCAACAACTCCCCTCCTGATTCAGGAGGGGTGGCGCCTTGGGCGCCGGGGTGGTTGCCCACCGGGGATAGTTTTTCCGCAGCCTGTGAAGCCCCGCCCTTCCGGCTGCGTCCAACCGTGGTGAGAAATCCGGGCTAACACCTGACACCTGATACCTGGCACCTGTCTTGCCCCTCCGCGCCTCGGCGGTAAAGGTAGTAATTGCTTATAGCTTCAGCGTAAAGTCCCGGTAGGAAGGCCAACCTTCAACCGAAGTGGCGGTCTTGATGGCGCGGCCGATGGCCTCGGCCGCCACCTCGCCCGCCAAGGCTCCGATGGTTGAGAGCGGGACATCCACCTTCAGTTTATTCGTAGAAATTGCGTAGAGTTGGTCGCCGTCTCCCGTGGTGTGGTAGGGGACAATGGCTCGCGCGGCGCCGCAGTTGGCCATCATGGCGACTTTGGTCATTTCCGTCTTATTGAAATTGACGTTGGTCGCCACCACCACCAGATTCGTGCTGTTAAAGGGCGGATCGTTGATTGCCAGCGACGCTTCCGTTTTACCCTCGGCGAGTTCCTTCTTCATGGTCTCCATGGTATTGGCGAAACCTTTTCCATCCGTGCGGCGCGCGCCCGCGATGATCTTCCCGGTTCGCCACTCCAGGATATCGCCCACGGCGTTGATCACCACCAGCGCGGCGATCACAACTTCCCCCAGGCGCAGGCTCGCCGTGCCCAGTCCACCTTTCATCCCGCCGTATCCGCGAAGCATCTTCCCGACCGTGCCGCCGGCCCCTGCACCCACGTTGCCCTCTGCCACCTGGCCGGTGGAGGCTGCCTGGCACGCTTTGTAGGCGGCCTCGGGATCGGGCCGGATTCTTCCGTCACCAACGCCTACGTCTGAGATCACAGCGCCGACGACAATGGGAATGGTCATGCGCATGTCCGGCGGGCCCCAATGGAAGCCGATTTTGTTATCTTGCAGGTACTGAACGGCACCCGCCACGGCCGCCAAACCGGGAACTCCGCCGCCCGTCAGCAGAATTCCATGAATCGTCTGCACCAGGTTCACGGGCGTTAGCATGACGGCCATCTGCTCGCCGGGAGCGGAACCGTCCCAGTCCACCCCCGCCGCCGCCTCGGGGTCAAAGAGGATCGCGGTGCAGCCGGTGGGACGGCGCGTGTCCGTCCAGTGGCCGACCTTGATGCCGGGAACGTCCGTGAGTCCACCCGCGGCCGCTGCTTCGGCGTTGCCTTGCGAAGCGACTGCCGCAGCGAGCCCGGGAAGGAAACTAATGCCGCTCGAAACTGCAAGGGTCTTGCTGAATTGCCTGCGACTGAGCTTTGACACGCTGGCTCTCCTCCTGAATCGAATTGGTGAAAATACCTGGGTAGTGATAGAGCCTAAGCCGGATTGCGGCCCGGGTCAATGATGGGATTCAGGCATGATGCAATAAAGACATGATGGGAGGAAGACTTTCCCCTAACCGCGAAGCCACGCATGATGAAAGGGCGCCCCTTCTAAGGGTAAAATTATTGGGGTGGATTTAGCGAATGTGGCGCGGACCTGTTTCGAGCCGCCCTTCCGGCGGCAGGTATTGATGTTCGCATTCTGCCCGCTGAAGCTGGCCTCTACAACGGCTTTCTGCCTTGCCCGCAATTCTCACGACGTATTGAAAATAAAAGGATTTATTTAAAAATGATGGGAAAGAGGAAAGAAATTCCCTCGATGCTAAATTTAGTGTGGTAATGCGCACAGAAGTTAATCCCCGGCTGGTCCCCCGAGGCATCTGTTCCGCCGTCTCCGCGTAAATTGCAGCTGCTGGCAGGGATTCTGCCTGAGAAATCTAGGCTCGCACCTCACCCGTGGCGGTCCCATTTCTCAGTTTTTACCAGGCCCGCTCCCTCTTTGATGACGACTAACTGATTGGTAGCGACACCGGAAATTCTTTCCGTGTCACCGTTCGTCCATCGAATCTCCAAGTCGGCCGTTTGAGCTTCTCCGAGTCCGAAATGCAAGCGGCGATCATTAACGGAATAGAAACTGGATTGCGCCGTAACGGCTTGCGCCTGAACCTTCCCGCCATAGTGCGCCGTGACCCGCGAACCAATAGCGCTCCGGTTCGATTTTGTGCCAACGAGGAATACCTTCAGCCAGCTCTTTCCTCCATTTAGGTCGTTGCGAAGCAAAGAAGGCGGCTCATTCTGATTGATGATCACGATGTCGATGTCGCCGTCGTTATCGAAGTCACCGAACGCACAGCCACGGCTGGAGTGTTTCGCAACAACTCCGGGGCCAGCCTCATCGGATAGTTCTTCGAACTTTCCATTGCCGAGATTCCGAAACACAACGCGCGGGGTTTTCATAGGGTATTGGGGAACGCTCTTTTCAACTTCCGGATAAATTGAGCCGGTGCAGTAGAACACGTCTGGAAACCCATCATTATCCAGGTCTACCACACCAATTCCCCAGCAGATGTAGCGAGTTTCGACCCCGAACCCATCGGCAAATGTGGCATCGGAGAAATAGCCGTTCCCATCGTTGTGGTAAAGGACAACCGTGTCGTCAGCGAAATTGGTTTTGAGCAAATCCAGCCTTCCGTCGAGATCAACATCACCGATGCTAACCCCCATCCCGGACTGCTCCAGTCCATCTTCCGTAAGGGCAACACCCCGTTCGAGGCCCTCTTCTATAAAAGTGCCGTCGTGTTGATTGCGAAAAAAAAGGCTCGGCGTCGAATCGCAGGCTACGTAGATATCGGTCCACCCATCATCGTCAAGGTCAGCGGCCACGGCGGTCATGGCATACCGGTCCGTTATCGCGGAAATGCCGGACGCCTTACTGACATCCGTAAATGTTCCGTCACCGTTGTTTCGGAAGAGGTAACAATGAGGCGTCTTTAAACCCCGGGGCCCGCAATTTACCGGGAGCCCCTTCCAAACACAATAGGCGGCCCCGCCGGGCTTCGGCAAAGTCTTAAAGTCCAAATCAACATAGTTGGCAACAAAGAGATCCAAATGCCCGTCCCGGTTGTAATCAAGAAAAGTGCAACCCGATCCCCAAAGCTTGCCAGGCTGAATGAGGCCTGCCTGCCTGGTTACGTCCGTGAAGGTGCCGTCACCGTCGTTACGGTACAGCACATTTTCACCATAATAGGTCACGAACAGATCTTCAAAGCCATCGTTGTTGTAATCTCCCACTGTGACGGCGCTAGCCCAGCCAGTACTGACCAAGCCGGCCTTGACGGTGACGTCGGTAAACGTACCGTCGCGGTTGTTTTTATAAAGCCGGTTCGTGGCGCCGGGGGGGACAGAGGCGAAGCGAGTGCCGCAAAGGAGGAAGATATCGAGCCACCCGTCATTATCATAGTCAAGAAAAGCCACCCCGCAGCCAATGGCTTCCAAGAGGTAGTCCTTCTTTTCGACAGGCCCGTAGATGCAAGAAGCGGTAAGGCCGGCATGCTTGGCAACGTCTGTAAAATGGGCGAGAAAAGGTATGCCCGACGGCTTTCCACGCGCGGCAGGGGCAACTCCGCGAGAAGTCATTCCCTGTCCTCGCAACGCCAAGGGTGCTGCCAGGGCAAGGAGAATCTCCCGCCTTGTCAGCATCAGTGCACGGCGGAAATCCCCCCTGGTCATTGGCATATTTCCGACTTTCATACTTAAACCGTGGCGTTCAAGCTTACTGACTGTTGCCAAACTTGAGCTGCTCACTTTCTTTTAGTTGCCGATGCAGCTCTTTCGAAACCTTGCCATAAAGCTCCTGCGCCTTTGCGCTATCTCCGTGCGCAGCATAAAGGCGCGCCAACTGATAATAGGCCGGGTTGAAGGAATTGTTTTTTCCGATGGCAGTTTGGAAGGCGTCCCGGGCTCTTTCAAAACTTCCGCGTTGCACTTCACAGCGTCCGAGGTAATACCAAGGCAAAGGATCGTCCGCGAATTGCTGCGCTGATTTCTCGAAGGCATCCCGGGCTTGGTCGAATCTCCCGAGTTTGAACAGGGTTAGACCATAGTTGTAAAAATAAACGTTCAGGGCTTTGTTGTCTGAGCCTCGTCCGAATTCTATCGCAGTCTCATAGTACGGTAACGCATCCTCATACTTGGTCATTTCGGAGTAGCAATTCGCGAGGAAAAAATTGGCAGGGGCCCGCATTTTCTCATTTTCCAAAAGCTCCTTGAACATGGGAGCGGCCCCGGCCGCATCCCCAAGGCGATAAAGGCTGAAGGCGCGCGTAAATCGCCAGAGTGCGGCATGGTGTCCCGGCGGTGAGACGGTACCAAGAGTCCGAATAGCTTCTGCGTCGGCGTCAACTTTCTGGTACGCTTGCGCCAGGGCGATACGCGCATCCCAATCCTCAGGGGAAAGCCGCAGACATTGCTGCAAGACCGGGATGGCGAGTCTGGGTTTCCCCGAGAGCAAGTACACATTTCCCAGGGCGTAGGCGTAGTTGGCATTGCCCGGATCTGCCTGAACGGCCTCCTGTAGGAGCGCCTCCGCGTCACTCAGACGCCCTTGCTCAATCGCTTGCAGGGCGTTGCTCGCAGCATCTGCTGCCGTGCGCGTCTGGCCGAAGGAATTTATGGCGAATGCCAGGGAAAGGACCAGACAGGCGGTCGACCGCATTTGCAGGCGCCATGGCCCGTGTATTGCGCCGATTAACATAAAGAACAAACCCGATCCTGACTGCACTCCCACCTTTCTCCCGGCAATCATGCAGGAGTTTATTCGCCGGCTACTCCCCTGTCAAATCCCTGGGATCGAGGGTGAACTCGTTCATCCGGCAGTCAGAATCGAGCTTGCCTGAGGCTTGCCGTAAATGACGCGCGCGCGCTTTAGTCGGCACGTGCCAGATGGATGAATGCCACACCGTGCGGACCAACCTCGGTGGAGAATTCCTCCGCAGCATCCCCGATGTCCTTTTGCCGCCAGACATCGCGTATGTGGAAACGCCCCTTCAGACCGAGGTCCGCCCACTTTACCGTTAGCTTCCCCTGCGTCGGTGTCAGGTTGAATAGCCCGACGGCAAGCGCGCCGTCTTCGAGCGGTTTCGCGAGGACGAATTCGTTGGCGCTGTGCCTGACTATCCCCGCCTGCTTCCCCAGTACATCCTGGTCAATGTCGATGACCTCCGAGTTGCAGAGAACGTTCAGGGTAAAGGCATCCAGGTGGCTCATCACGCCAGAGTAAAATAACGGTGCGGCCATCAGCGACCACATCGACATGTAGCTGTACTGCTCGTTGGGGGTCAGCGGTGTCAGCTTGGGTGGGTCTTGGTCATGAAAAGCGTTTCCGACGTAGCCGATCAAGATGTAATCCGGATCGTTCCAGTGTCCTGGGGCCGCCGCGGCGAAGTGCTCCGCATTGGCAAACCCGATCTGGTAGAACCCTGGCAATTGATGAGCTTTTACCGCCCCCAAGTCTCCCGTCGTGCGCCAAAGGTTGCCATTGACATCTGCCCCCCAGTTCCACACGTCGGCTAGGCCATACTGGCAAAGGTTGAAGACGATATCGCGGTCGAGCTTTGTCAGGATTCCCCCCATCAGCCGGTAGGGCCGCTGGTGATCTTCCAAGGTCTTGGCCGGAAACGCCCGGCCGTAAGAGCACAAATCGTACTTCAGGAAATCAAATCCCCAATCGGCGAATTGTTGAGCATCCACCGGCTCATGGCCGTAACTAGCGGTGAAGCGGCCGCAAGTCAAGGGACCTGGGCCGGTGTAAATCCCTGCCTTAAGCCCACGCGCGTGGATATAAGTGGTAAGACCGTTCATGTCGGGAAATCGGCCATTCGACAATATTGCCCCGGCCGGGTCACGCTGCGTTCCTCCTAGCAAAGGATCTTCCGATCCGGGTTTTCTCATCCAACAATCATCGATATCCACATACTGATAGCCGAAGTCTGCCATTCCTGAAGTAATCATGGAGTCGGCCGCCTCGCGGATTACCTTTTCGGTGATTCGGTCGTAGTATGTATACCAGTCATTCCATCCCATGGGGGGCGTAAGAGCCAAGGTGTCGCCGACGACGAGTTTGAAAAGTCGCGAACTGCTCCCCTTCTCATTGGAGGCGTGAAGCGTAATTGCATAGTCCCCTCGTTGCTCGGGAACTTTGCCAGCGATGATGCCCGTGGTTTCGTCCATACGGAGCGAGGAGGGCAGACCCTCCGCGGAAAAGCGGATAGGCCGGACGCCCGTGCAGGGGACCCGGTACACAAAGGGGTGGCCGGGCCGGGCACCGTAGACTTTCGGTCCGTTGATTCTCGCCGCCGGGGCGGGCGGGGGTGTCAGGACCGGCCCTGTGACTTCATCTGCCCCCGCAAGCCCCATCGCAATGGAGACAATCATCAAAAGGGCCGTCGTGTAAACCAACACCTTATAATTCCACGTTGGTAATTCTGAAACCTTCATGGCTTTACTCCTTTTCAGTTTTACTCTGCATGAATCAAAACCCTGCCATTATCCGTTCTCCCCCCTGACGACGGAGGAACAATGTGGCACCCACCGCTCTAGTATTACTATGTTAAGTTGTATCGTTACAAATTCGCTTGAACTTCGTTCCGCAGAAGGGACAGAGTCCGCTCCATCTCACCAGCCAGGGCTGGATCATGCGGAGAATCTGTTCCCACGT
>JBEKQO010000042.1:0-34952 GCA_049519635.1 Terriglobia bacterium
GCTGGCTTCACCGACTTCATCGGACGATAGACCCCGATGCCTTGAAAATCCCCGACGCGAAGCGGCGGAACATAGAAAATCGACGGGCCTCTCTTTGCCGCTGGACCAACGCGTCCCAATCTTCTTCACTCCCCTGCCACAACAACTGAAAAAATGATGATTGAGGAGAACCATGGACGTCGAAAAACTGATACGAGAATTTACCTATAACGGGATCCGTCTGCCCGATCCGAACGCGCGACTCAGCGTTGAAGAAGTGCGCAACCTGTACGCTGGCAGCTATCCGGAAATCGCGACCGCGGCCATTGAGGGACCAGAGTCGACAGGAAACAAACTGATCTACCGCTTCAGTCGCAGTATTGGCACGAAGGGCTAGATCTATCAGTCCCAGCGTCGCCAACCTCCTAGCCTTGACGGCATGGTTCGAGACCTGCCGGTACGCCACCTCACCCATGTCTCTTGTCTATTTCAAACTGCACCCAATCTCAGACGCGAATGACTGCCGTTTCGATACCGAGCGCACGAAACTAGCAGCCTGACACGCTTCGGGAATAAAAAGCAGGGCACCGAGTCTTCGACGTCTGTCTGTACGTTTAACCTTTTCTTACGAAACGAGATCCTTCGCATGCTACATACACACACCGCAGATGCGCCACGGATATCCATTGGCACAAAGGGATAGCCAATGAGCCGAAATCCCAAAAGCAAGGAGGTGACGAAGCGTGCGGTCCTAGCGGAACTCGAAAGGCTTCGCCAGGGCCGCCATGCCCGTTACCAGACACTTATGGGGAGGTTTGTCCGGTGCCCCGAACAGAAAAGCGTGGCAGCCTTGATTGCCGCCGCAGTCGAGGCGAGCACGCGCAGTTACAACCGCACACCACTCGAGGCTCCTCCCGGATGGCTTCCTCCAATCAGTTGATGGCTCAGGGATGTGGCTTGGTGCTGCCGCGATTTGGCTCCGTCCCGGTAATGCATCGGTTGGTTGCCGATGACCGCTTGGCGGTGATGCTGGCCAAAGCTCTCCTGGAGCTTGGCATTGCCATCCCTGGAGTTTGGAAGAGGGCAGATCACGCCCCAACATCCTTTATAAGGATGACGCTTGAGCGGTGGATTGACACGCATGGCGGCCCAGCCATCCGTAACCGATTCCTGCTGTCCGCCGTGATCAGCAGCAGTCCCTCTGATTGGGCTGAGCGGGATGAAACCAGGCCCAATCAATTATTCCTCATTGTGGAGCCCTCCGAGGCAACGTGTGCCTGCGCGACCTTTGGGCCAACGCTGGCGTTACTGGAGAGCGTCCACCCGCAACTCCCGGCGACATTCTTCCACCTCTTTGTCGGAGCCCTTAATAGGTGGACCAGAATTTATGATTATAGAGATGCCCAAGAACGGGCTGAGACGTTGCGGGAATGGGCCACGCAGGAACCGGACGCTGACCAGTACGAAATCCCCGACGTTGAGGGATCAATTCCCCCGTGTATGTGGCAGGCAGCGCTGAATGAGATTGAGCTTGCCCACTTCAAGAACAAGATAAACGATCCACTCACCACCAAGCTGGTAAATGCCGTACTCGCCCTCGATCACCTGTCCACACAAGCAGAGCGACCTGACCTTAATGACAACATCCGTGAACAGCTCTCGGACTCCAATCCGTCCCTACCTTGTCTACTGGCTGTGTTTGCCGACGGTGATGCAATTTCAGCCGCATTTGATGAAGATGCTCAAGGAATGATGGAAGTAGAGCCTGAGCCTAATATCATCATCCCCTTTGATCCCACGGACAAGGCGAGGGTTCAGCGAACATTCCGCACGTTCGGAGTCGCCTGCCAGACCATTGCTGCGGCAAGCCAATTGATCGACCTCATGCCAGGCAACGACCAATGGATCATTTCAAAGTGAGAGCCATGAAAGCTTACGTCAATATCGGAGCCAACCAAGAATTCAAGCTTGCTGAAGCTGTCCTTGTTTACCGGGGTGGAGGCGACGGTGCCTTCGCAAGCCTGCACAAAGTCAAGCAAGCCGAGGATGGAATTCCTTATCTCAACCCTGGTGAAGCCCTGACCACAGCCTTCCTGCGTACTCTTGCCCAAGGCCTCGGTGTACAGGTCAAGCCGGAAATCCTTCCCGATAACGTGCTGGCGCGCACTCCAGACGTGCTGGTCTGGTGGTCACGGCCGCGGAGGCGGGTCATGTTCTTCGGAGGGGTGGACAAAGAAGCGCGGAAGCTTAACGGTCTCCTTTTCCCCCATCCGGCGCTGATCTTCAAAGTTGCAGGCAGTGACCTCTTCGTGCGAGCTGTCGCTACGAATTCACGGCCAAGCCATGAAACGCCCATGAAGACCGCTCCCTATTGGAACACAGACATTCGAGTTTGCCCCGGCAGTACCTTCAATCGAAATCCCACCTTGGAAGCCAATCTCCTCCACCAAATGAAAGAAGCGCAGGTATTCAGAATCTTCCTGGGGGCTCTTGCGCCAGCGCCGGCCTTGGGGATTCGCGAAGTGGAAATGAACAATCTCATTGCGCGCCTGGTAGATGATTTCCGGGTCTTCGTTCTCCCGGCGGAGGTGGTATACGCAGCGTCATAAATAATTGCGCATGTTAGTCAGCCGCTACCGCATGAACATTGGGGACCTTCAAGATTGGACCCGCGCGTAGTTATGACGCCGCGTATAGTAATCGACCATCATTCGGACATTCGGGTGATTGACGTCGCGCACGAGGCGGAGCACCTCGCCAGCGGCATTGATGATATCCGATTCCGGAGGGCTCAACGGTTCAATCGCAATCACCAATTGATTGGGGCATGCTGCGTCTCGGGCCATTCGCAGAAAACGCACGATCTCGGCCCAGGCGCGCCCGCGCGGATAGCCGTCGGGTACGTTGCGAGAGCTGGCGCTGCCCCAGACGACGATTTCGCCGCCGAGCTCGGGGCACCTCGGGAGACAAGAATCGAGATTGACTTCGAGGGCCTGTGCCGACACGTCCGGTCCGACCACGCGTAATGTGCGGATGAAACTATTAAAGCTGCGGCAGCGCAGGCGCGATGTGGCCACGCGGGCCTTGAAGGCCTGGAACTCCGCTTCCGTCATGGTGGAAACTTCGACGGCCGGCGGCTCAAAGTAGTCAAAGCCGAGGCGCTCGACCTGGTCGAGATCAGAGGGTGGGCGCACACACCCACCTGAATGTGGCCGCTCGAGCCCAAAATGCGGTCCGCCCTCCCCGCAAGCGGTGATACTGCGAGGGTGCGGAGAAATACGCGTCTTGAGATCATGGAAGCTAACCGGATGTCTTTTTGATGAGAGGCGCCGACGCGATAACCGCATCTTTTCCAAAGGCCGGTGATGCCCCACCGTTGGCGGAGCAGGACGCAAGCGAGGCCACGGCGGCGGCGCCCAGCACTCCTGCCGAATATCCCAGGCTTGAAGCTTGCACTTGCAGATGACGCTCGGGCCACACGGTGACGCGTTTCGACAACTCTTCCGTCAAAAATCTCACCAGCAGAGCGTTATCCTGTGCGAGCCCACCGGCCAGAATCAGCATCTCCGGGTCGAGAAGGTTTATGATGGAAGCACACCCGATGGCCAGATAACGGGCAAGCGCTCTTAGGGCACACGTGGCAGACTGTTCTCCCGCCTGGGCCGCAGCAATGACTTCCTCACAGTTGGTGAAATTCCCATGGGCGGCATAGCGCATCAGGGCTGCGGCGTTCGCATACAGTTCTAGGCACCCTGATTTGCCGCAAGTGCAGGGTGGCCCGCCGGGCACGACCGGAATATGGCCCAGCGCGTTGGCAAAGAAATGACGGCCCCGATTGAGCCGGCCTCCGATGTAACATCCCCCTCCCACTCCGGTGCCCAGAGTAATGCACACAAAATCGGTGGCGTTTTTTGCCACCCCAAAGTGTTTTTCGCCAACCGCCAACGCGTTGGCGTCGTTCTCAACCGCGACAGGCAGGCCAAACGCCTCGTGTAGATACGCGCCCGGATTCGCCCCCGTCCAGCCCGGAAGATTCTCCGTGGCATAGACGACCTCGCCGGAGGAGGGATCCACCCAGCCAGCGGTACCCAGACCAATCGCCTGCGGTTCGAGTCCCTGTCTCTCTGCTTCGTCGCTACAGGTCGATACGCACTGTTCCAAATGCCTCAGCAGGGCCTTGCGCCCTTCATTCCAAGGAGTCGCCCCCACTGACTGCCACAGCAATTCCCCCCGGCCGGTGACCAGTCCGGACTTGGTATTGGTTGCGCCGAGGTCGATGCCAATGAAGGTGCGTTGGGAATCGTGACCGCGGCGCCATCCCTCAATGGCGGAGACAAACCTCTGGGTGATGATCTCGGGCCGGGTGATGGCGGTTCCTATGATGATCGCGAAAGCGCCGGCATCAAGCGCGGCGCGAATTTCACGCGGCGCCCGGATGTGGCCCTCGGCAATGACCGGTACATTGACGGTGCGGACCAACTCGGCGATGAAAGACGGCTCAAACTCCACCACGTGGCTGGTCTCGGAAGTGTAACCGCGAAGCGTGGACAGAACCGCGTCCGCCCCCGCTTCCGCCGATTGCACGGCTTCCTCGACCGTGGCAATGTCGGCGAGGACGGGGACCCCAAGCTCCTTTCTAATTCGCCGCAGACGATCGAGCGCTCCATACCGTTGGCCCCGGCTGGTGCAATCCAGGGCAATCAAATTTGCGCCCGCCTCTACTAACTCCTTCGCGCCTTCGAAAGAGGGGGTAATGAGGATGTCGCCGTCGTCTTGCCTGATCTTGGAGATTCCCACGATCGGAACGCGCACAGCTTTCCGAATTGCGCGAATGTCTTCCACCCCCTCAACGCGAATTCCGCGCGCGCCACCCTCAACGGCGGCTTGGGCGAACCGGGCCATCGCGGCCGATTCTCGAAAGGGGCTGGTCTCGGAAGCCTGGCACGAAACGATCAGGTTTCCGCGAAGTTCAAGAGGTAATTTCAACAGGATCTCCATGCTACCCCCAGGGTAACAAATAATGAGGACGAATCGGTGCTCCCGCAAAACTCGCACTGATCATGCTTCAGCCCCCACGGCTACCGGGGGTCTTGCTTCATAAAAGGTATCGTCAAGCAGGTATAACTCGATCGCGATATCGATGATGGCATTGTCCCAACCGGTTTCCAGACAATAGGCAGTCCATGATTGGTCCGCGTTCGAGCCGTAGTATTCCCAGCGCGCGTAATCAAAGCCCCGCATCCAGCCGCCGTTGATCGTTCGATCCCTGCTTTCAATTTGGATGCGCACTAGAAAATCCACGACGCGGAAAAAGTTGGCGCGGTAAAACTCGTCGCCCGTCGCTTTGTAGGCAATCCAGAAGTTCATGGCAGCAAAACTCATGGTGTAAAGCTGGTCGCTAATGGGTTCCGAGCTATCGTGAATAAGGCTCAGGTCGCCCCCCTGCACCTTGCTGCCGGTGTAGACGCCCTCTTCCTGGATCGCGCCACACGGGGCCATGCGCGAGACCAGGTAATCGGCCTGTTCCCGCAACACCGCGGGAAACGCGGGATCGGTGGAGTACACTGACGCGAGCGCCAACGGCAGCATGAACCGGGTCGATTCCCCCGTGTGGGCGGGCAGGCTGCCGGCAATTTTGGGGAAAGACTCCATCAGCTCGTGCAACGCGGGCAACGCCAAAGTCAAGAAGGCACGATCGCCCGTGATGCCGTAAGCGTAAAGCCACGCCGCAATCATCTGGCCGCGATCGCTGGGGCGGGGGCGCGCCGGGTCGGCAGCCTCCGCTTCTCGGGGGGCGCCCTTGGCAAAAACTTTCGCGGCCGTGTCCGCAACCAGTCGCCCTCGATGCAGGAGCATTGGCTGGCGACTGTAGCGATAGCCGGCCAGGGAGCCCATGATGGCCCAAGCTTCGTCATCCTGGAACACCGGCCCTTCGCGTCCGCGGGTATACCAAAGACCGTAGAAGGAATCATTCACGCTCAGCCGTTGGAAATCCATCACGTTCAAAAGCATGTTGCGGCCGACTTCGCGATGCCGATCGCTCGCCGCGACTTTTCCGTACAGCCAGTAAGCCAGCGCCGATTCAAACACGCAATCGGAGCGCTCGGGGGAGTACCCCTGACGCTTGCCGAACGGGATGCGATTGCCCTCGAGATCCGGTCCGGAAATCCATTCGGCCACGCCCAAACTTCCGTCCGCGCGGAGCAGGACTCCGGACTCCTCAAACCAACGAAGGTTGTTATCGAGTGCGCGCCGGTAAGCAGTCTTGCGGTCTTCAACCCTGAGCTCGACGGTCGCGATGCGTGCGGCCCGACCTCGTGTGGCACGCAGATTGAATTTTCTTTCGCCAGCCACCTGAGCGGGAAGTTGTGTCTCGTAGCGTCCTGGGGCTGTTTCCTTCCAGGCCGAATTCGATTGGGTGCCCAGGCTGAGTGTGACCCCGGTGGTGGTTTCGACGACCAGCCGGACTGCCGTCCCGGGTGTAGCCCAGCGCCGGGGTTCAGTATGGGTGCGAAGTGGGATGTGGTCTGCCAGGATGCGCGTCCGCAGGTCAGCGGGCAGCAGAGTCAAGGCCAAATCCTGGAGGAGCCGGGCCCAGTGCGATTGTGGAGCATATTGTCGCCGTGCGAATTCGGAGATGCTGGTGGCGGCTACGGCAAAATATCCGGGTCCGCGCTCGCCAAGTAAAACACCTGGCATCAAGTTCTTAGGAGGAATTGAGGCGTCAAACTTTTCCACTCCTGCAATCTTGGCGATTTGGACAATCGCGCGCGCGGTTTCGGTCGCCTCGAAAGGCAGTAAGACCGCGTCGTGCGGGTCCAAAATTGCTCCCAGGGGAAGCGCATCGGGGTAAGGTGCAGTTTCGGCGACAAAGAGACGGGCCACGTCGGCGCGGCGGATCGGCCCGGCGGGGCAAACGCCCGGGAAATTGGAAGCGAACTCGACAAAAACGCCCTTTCCAGCTTCCAAGAACTTCTCGATCACGGTCAGATTAGCCGCCGAGATTTCCATCGGGTCGGGGTAGGTGGCCCCGACAATCCAAAGCAGGGAAGCGCGGGCGGGATCCATCTTGGTCATGCCCGATTCCTCCACCAAGTCCACGACAAGTCCTAGTTCTTCAAATACCTGTGCGACATCGAGGCGCCGAGGGCGGTCGCCGGTTACCAAGCTAACCCTGACGGCGCTGGATTGCGCCACGGCGCCGAGGCGGTAAGCAGGGAGCGCTGCCACGGCCGCGCCCACTCCCGATGATAGAAAGGTCCGACGGGTCACTTTCATCGAATAGAGCCTTCTCGGATCAGTTTTGTTTTCCAAGAGATAACCAAACTGTCGATCTCCATCAATTCAACCTTCGCATGCTTCGGGAACACTTGAAATCCAAGGTCCGAAATCTTACCCCGCGACCATCGGGAAGCCTTAGCCAGAGCAGACAGCCGCAAGGCGAACCTACATCGCTCCTTCGCTGAATCTCTCAAGCGGCCCCATGAGTTCTCTAAGGATAACGCGGATTTCTCTGATATTGCGAAGTCAACAGCGAGAGGCGCGGGGAGAGGGCCGAACAGCGAGAAGATTGTTTTCTTATTCATGGCGAAGCCCGGGGCCCTCGCCGCCCACGGAAGTGAGCGGCCAGGGTCGAGGCCTGGTAAAGGAGCGACCTAGAAGATGAATTTCGCTCCCACCTGGACATTGCGAGGGGCCCAGGTGCTGCTGACTCGCCCCACGCCGGCGTTGATGGGAGTGCCGCTAAGCGTGGGCGCGGCTGATAGAACAGCGGGGGAGGCGGCAAGAGGTGTCGCGCTGAGAACTTTCAGCGCGCCTCTCGGCGGTAAATGATTCATGGCTTCAGCCACCTTCCCCTTCCCATGAAGGTACATCCCGATTTCATTGTGCCGCCGCCTTCATCATCGTTCTACATCAGAAGGCAAGTCGGAGTGAGAACTGTACGACTCGCGTGGGTCCTGATGCCCACGTAATCGTTCCCACGGTCGACGTTTGGCTGATGTCATTGTTCGGGTTGGCAAAGTTAGGATGATTCAAAACGTTCATGAGATCCGACCTGAACGTCAGCTTGAATCTCTCGTTGAGCGAGAATTTTTTGAAGATACCCGTGTCCCAATCGAAATAACGCGGGCCGAAAAGAGAATGGGGAGCTGCATCACCATAGGTATATTCCGCCGGCACGGCAAACGCCGCTGGATTGAACCATTGCGCGAGTGACGGATTGCTCACCTGAGGATTGCTAATTTTGTCGGGATAATTGCTGCTGTTAAGCCCAGTCTGCCATCCCGGGAGGGAAGTGTCAAAAGTTAACGAGTAAGGAAGACCGCTCCCTATCGTGATGATCCCGCTGGTTTGCCATCCGCCAGCAATTGCATCGAGCGCACGATTGGCGGACCCGAGGAATTGACGTCCCTTGCCAAACGGCAATTCATACGTGTAGTTCCCCACAAAGTACAAGGGACGTACGTACGGGTCATTGCCGCGATCGAGACGGATATTGCGGTTGTCCGTCGGCCACGAACCCTCGGGGTATGACCCGTCGTCGAGCATCTTGGTCCAGCTAAACTCGCCCTCGAACGAAAGCCCTGTGGCAAAGCGGCGGCGCGCCGAGACTTGCAGTTGCTGGGTGTTGGTTGTCGAGCCATCCGACCAAAGGGTGATCTCGCCAAAAGGTTGATAAGGCCGGAGCGCCTGATACGTGCCCCCGTCCGGGATTGGCTGCATCGCAGGGTCGTTCAGGTTGTACTGTTGCGTGACATGTTCCGACTCGCTTCCCAGGTAACTGATGCGCACGGAAGAATTGGGCGTAAGCTGGGATTCGACCGTGAGGTTCCATTGATGAGTTGCGGGGTACTTGTAATTCGTCGGCAGAGCATTGGCGCTGGGATTGCCAGAGAGCGTGTTGGTTCCTCCACTGGCCGGGAACGGATCGGAAAAGTTAAGCGTGGGCGTTAAACCTGCCGCAGCATTGTACTGCTCCTCTGCCGCGTACGGGGCATTGCGCGCAAGCTGCATGGAACCCCAAACCCACGGTATGGACACATAGTAGAGGCCGTACCCTCCCCGCAAAACCAAGCGGCTGCTTTTGAACGGACGGTACGCAATTCCCAAGCGCGGCGAAAACATCGTATGATCGGCTCCGATGTAGTTGCCGGTGTTAAGACCAACGCTTGAGCCGGAAACGATCGGTATGCCAGAGAACAAGTCGGGCCTACCAGCGCCCTGGAGCGTAACCAGTTCGTCGAGCTTGGGATAGAAGTTGGCCATGTTCCCCGGTGAATTCTGATAGAGCGTGTCCAGGTCATAACGCAGTCCCATGTTCACGGTTAACTTCGACGTCGGCTTCCAATCGTCGGTGATAAAGAACCCAAAACGGTTGTTGGTGGGAGTGGCAGTCACGGGCAGAACGGAGTAGTTGGATTCGGACAAATCGCCCAGAAGGAAGTCAGCAAACGCGTTGTAGTTCGGCGCGTTGGAATTGCCGCCGCTGGTGTAATATCCATCAAAGGTGAAATTGCCGTTGTCACCAAGCCCGTAGTTGGTGAATTTCCAACGCATATAGGAGAAGCCGCCCTCGAGAAGGTGCTTTCCCTTTGCCCACGTCAAAGTGTCAGACCCTTCGTAAGTCTGTTCATTGTCGCCACCGGCCGCCGAGTCATAAATTGCCGTGTTGTTGGACCCGAACCCTGTAATGTTAATACTGGGAAGTCCCCCCAACCCGTTCGGAGGTTCCGGCATCTGCGAAAATACGCTGTGCATATCAACCTGACTTGCTGTTTGCGCCACACCCTCGTCCCACACGCGATGGAATCCGAAGGTGGCCAGGTTCGTCAGAGCGGGGGTGATGGTGCTGGTCAGGTTGATGCCCACGTTCTGATAAGTAGCTGGGTTGATAAAGGCGCCAAATTTGGGGCTCCATCCAGCGTAATCCCGGGGGACATAGCGCGCATCGAACCACATCGCCGACAACTGGTTCTTGTTATTGATCGTGTAGTCGCCCCGACCTTCATACCGGAATTCATCCTGTTTGGTTCGCAGACTGGCGATGAAGTTTGTTCCCAGGCCGCCGGGCGCAGACGTGGCCAAGTTCGGCGTACTAAACCACTTAAGGAATTGCTGCGAAATAGAATTGAATCGGTTCGTGGGAATCTGGTTCCCTGGGAACTGCTCGCCGGTCGAGGGATCGATGATCGCCGGCAGCCCGGAGAAATTCCCCTCGAGGAGCGCCGCCGTTGGCATGTTGGTCTCGCTGACGTTTGGGGACCGGGAAGTGAGACCCTCATAACTGCCAAAGAAAAACAGTTTGTCCTTTTTGATGGGGCCTCCAAAGGTTCCACCAAATTCATTCCGAACGTACTGGGACTTGGGTTGACTCGTGGCGAAGAAGTTTTGGGCCGTGAGGTTATCGATTTGATTGTACTCAAAAGCCGTGCCGTGGAACTGGTTGGTTCCCGACTTCGTGACCATGATCACGGACGCAGAGCCGTTCCCGTATTTTGCCGATCCCATGCTATCAATGACTTTGAATTCCGCAATGGCGTCGAGGGATGGGTCGCCAATCCCGATGTACTCGTTCTCGCTTTCCGACGAGTCCACCCCATCGATCCTTACGTTATAGCTTCCTTCCTGATTGGCGCCGCCCAATTTTGGAGTATACATGCCCCAGGCCCCACCCTGCACGCCAGGAGCAAGGGCAATCAAACCAAAAACGTTCGTTCGGCCGTTAAGGGGCATCGTTTCAATCTGTTTCGAGTCGATGGTGCCTTCCACCGAGGAAGTATCCGTTTGGACCAGTGGCGTGGCCGCCGTAACAGTAACCATAGTGGCAGTTGCACCCACGGTGAGTTCGGCATCCTGACGGACAGTCTGGCTAACAGACAGTTCAATATGATTGGCGGTAAACAGGCTGAAGCCTTGCTGCTTTACCATAAGTTGGTAATCACCGGGGACCAGATTGGGCAACACATAGTCTCCGGCATCATTAGTTCGCGTCACATTCGAGACGTTCGTGTCCTCGTTGCGCGAAGCGACTGTCGCCTCGGGCACAACCGCGCCAGACTTGTCCGTCACCCTGCCCAGGATCGTACCGTAACCGTTTTGGGCACGCATGGTAACCGGAGCAAGAACAGAGAGTAGAAGCGCCGCTCCGAGCCAAACGCTTACCAAATCACTGCGGAATCGAAATAAAGAATTCCTTCTCATCGTGCCTCCTCATGGCTTATCTTCGTCATTCCCAGTTGGGTAAAGAACGCTAGACATACTCCGCAGCCGCCGCTTGCACCGGGGAATACAGAAGAAGCTGCAATCATAGCTAGATAAGCAATTATGCTGCCAGTGTCCCGACCACTTTTCACCATCGTAAACGGTTGAATTATTTAGATCAGGCTCTTTGCTCTGCGTCTGAGAATTATGAATTTCAGAACATATATAGTTTTCTATATATTATAAACCGTATGGGTGCGTCGGAAAAACGACAATTTGTAGTGCATGCTTTTCTGGAATTGTAATAGTCAATTCGTCAAAACAAGTCTGTTGCTTGCGCCTCGACAGAGGGTAATTTGACCCAACTCGTTTCGATTTTCGGGATAACGCAGGATTAAGGCCAAACTGCGCGCCCAGTGCGCTAGCGCAACTCGTAGGGGCGGGCCTCATGTCTGCTGGCGCTAAGATAGGCGCGTTATCGACCCGACGCGTCACCTCCCTGGGAAGCGGGATGCCGTGAGTAGCGGTAGCTGAAACCCACGGAAACCGAAGCGAGGGGATGTCTCCGGTCCTGACAGAGCCGACCCTTCGAACCGTCAACCCCGTTGGGTTGGGTGGCTGGGTGGGTCCGTTATCAGCAGGCTAAAACCTGCGGCTACGCGACGTTGGCCCCTTCGGAGCCTTTCCAGGAAGTGTCTATCTTAGCGCCTCTGGCCTCGTGCCTTCCCACCATGGGGCGGATCGGAACCCGCGCCGTATCGGCCGATCCGGCCCCCGTGAGGGTAGCCGCTAGGGGCAGCATCACGATTTGCACTCTACACTCGCAGAAAAATCTTTTGCCGGTAGAGGTAATAAAGGAACAACCATCCTGCCACCACCGAACCCAGTTCGATGGTGAACGGCTTCCAGGCGCCGATGTAGTTGATAAACCCGTGCGTGAAAATCAGCCCTACCTCGCGGAAATTGAAAAAGTGGCGCGCCAGATAAATGGTGATGGAATTCGCCCCGATGACGGTGAAGACGAAAGCCCATTTGCGGTAACCCAGGATATCGATGATCCCGTAAAAGAGCGCGAGGAGCAGCAGGCTCCATCCGCCCGCGAAAAGGACAAAGGAACTTGACCAGATGTTCTTGACGATGGGAAACGTCAGGCTCCAGAGCAGGCCCACGCCAAGGCTGGCGACTCCGGCCACCACCAAGCCCAGCAGCTTGCGTTTTTGGGAATAGGCCGTCCGCAGCCAGTGTCCCGCCAGCGCGCCGAGCATGCAACTGGCGATGGCGGGGATATTCGAGATGATCCCCTCGTTTTCGCCATAATCGTAGCAGCAGAAAGGGTGGGGCAAGAAACGCTGGTCGATGTAAGCCGCCAAGTTTCCTTGCATCGTAAAATTACCCCGGCCGAAGCCCGGCACCGGAACCCACGCCATGAGCGCCCAATAACCCAACAGGATCAGCGCCGTCGCCACCACTTGGCCGCGCATCTTGAAGTTCATCACGAGCAGGGTGGCGAAGAAATAAGCGATGGAAATGCGCTGGAGGACCCCCAGGATGCGAAGGCCGGGGAAGTTGAGGTCCAGCAGCCCGTTGGCGAGGAGCCCCAAAAAGAACAGAAGAAAGAGCCGGCGCAAAGCGTGCTGGTAAAGCTCGCGGCGATCGCCTCCTGCCTCTAATCGCCGAGTCAGCGAGAAGGGAAGGACCAGCCCGACAATGAAAACAAAACGCGGGAAGATAAGGTCATAAAAGTGAAAGCCCTCCCACTCCACGTGCTGGAACTGCCCGGCGAGCGTCACCAGCACCGGAAGCGGCGCGGCTTTGGATAAGTGGTAGACCAGCGCATCGCCACCGGCAATCCAAAACATATCGAAGCCGCGCAATGCGTCGATCGAGGCGAGCCGGTTGGGAGCTGGCGATGGTGGCTTGATGGGCGGTGTGGCGGAAGCAACGGCATTTTCATTCATAGGAGCCTGGAAACTGGGGAGGCTTCAAACATATCTAGCCACCTAGTTGACTGCGGGAGTATATTCGATAGGCCCGGCAGAATGCAAAGGGGGATTTTGCCCGGATGCTGGGAGCGCGGCATCCTGCCGGCTCGAATAGGGACGCGGGATGTACGCCCGCACCTAAGGGGCCGAGAATCGTGATCCCGACCGTACAGGGATCAAGGCTCAGTCTGGTGAGAGGTGTCCATGTCTTTCCGAACATACCTTCGCGGCGGGACTCAGACGCACCCTCTGCGAAGCGCCATCATTCTTCTCTCCCTTGCGGGGCTGATTTTCATCGCCGCCGCGCGGCCCGGCACAGGTGAGGCGACTGTCCCCTATCGCGATCCATCCCTCCCGACCGCGGCACGGGTTGACGATCTCGTCTCCCGCATGACCCTGGAGGAGAAGATGGCCCAACTCGTCTACGCCTCTCCGGCCATCGAGCGGCTAAGGATTCCCGCCTACAACTGGGGAAACGAATGCCTCCACGGCGTTGCGCAGGCAGGCGTGGCGACGGTTTTCCCCCAGTCTATCGGCCTGGGTGCAACGTGGGACATGGCCTTAATCCACACAGTCGCCGACGCGATTTCCGATGAGGCGCGGGCTAAGTATCACGAAGCTCTAATTCAGAACGAGCAACGAAAATACTATGGCCTGACCTTCTTCAGCCCCAACGTCAACATCTTTCGCGACCCGCGTTGGGGGCGCGGACAGGAAACCTACGGTGAGGACCCGTACCTGACGGCGCGGCTGGGAGTCGCCTACGTGCAAGGGTTGCAGGGCGACGATCCGCAATACTTAAAGGTGGTCGCGACTCCCAAGCACTTCGCCGCGCACAGCGGACCGGAACCGGAGCGGCATCGCTTTAACGCCCAAATGGACGAACGCGACCTGCGCGAAACCTATCTGCCGGCTTTCGAAGCGTGCATTCGGGAAGGTAAGGCCTTCGCGGTGATGGGAGCATATTCCCGCTTGAATGGCGAGGCCGACTGCGCCAGCCCCAAGTTGCTCAGCGAGATACTGCGCCGCGAATGGGGCTTTCGGGGTTACGTGGTTTCCGATTGCCAGGGAATTCGGGACATCTTCGAGAGCCAGCATCTCGCGAGCAGTTTGGAGCAAGCTTCCGCCATGGCGCTCAGGGCAGGATGTGATCTCAACTGCGGCAACGAGTATCTCTCCCTGCCCGCGGCGGTAAAGCAAGGCCTCGTGAGCGAAGCCGACGTTGATACGGCCGTCAAGCGGGTGATGGAGGCAAGATTCCGGCTCGGGATGTTCGATCCTCCCGAAAGAGTTCCATATGCGCGAATACCCTACTCAGCTGTCGACAGCCGCGAGCATCGCGCGTTGAGCCTGCAGGCGGCGCGGGAATCGATGGTCCTACTGAAGAACGATCGTCACCTCCTACCCCTCAGCAAGAAGCTGAAATCCATCGCCGTCGTGGGTCCGAATGCCAACGATGTGAAAGCGCTTTTGGGCAATTATTACGGAACGCCGTCGCTGGCCATCACTCCCGTGGTGGGAATCCGGCAGAGAGTCTCGCCTCTGACCAAGGTCATCTACTCCAAAGGCTGCGAACCGGTTGAACCCCCGACCATTGCCACGGCGTTGGACGAAGCGGTTCGAGCCGCCAAATCCGCCGACGTAGTCGTGGTGGCGCTCGGGCTCTCGGGAGACTTGGAAAACGAGCAATTCGAAATCGAAACTGACGGCTTCTATTGGGGGGACCGCACCAACCTCGATCTCCCCGGGGCGCAGGAACAACTGCTCGAAGCCGTGGCGGCAAGCGGCAAGCCCACCGTCCTTCTGCTTTTGAATGGCGGGCCGGTAACCACTGCCTGGGCCAGCGAGCACGTGGGAGCGATTGTCGAGGCGTGGTATCCCGGCGAAGAAGGAGGCTCGGCGATCGCGGACGTCTTGTTCGGCGATTACAATCCCGGCGGAAGACTGCCGGTCACAATCTATAAATCCGTCGATCAACTGCCTCCGTTCGGCGAGTACAAGATGGCGGGAAGAACCTACCGCTACTTCTCCGGCGAACCTCTTTACCCGTTTGGCTACGGGCTGAGTTTCACCCATTTCGAATACAGCGGGCTGAAGGTAGGCGCCCAGCAAATCGGCACGAATGAGAATCAACACGTCAGCGTTCAGGTGAACAACGCCGGTGCCCTGGGCGGCGATGAGGTAGTGCAACTCTACGTAACCCACGAGAATTCTCCCGTCCCCGTTCCGATTCGGTCGCTGGCGGGATTCAGCCGGGTTTACCTGAAGCCGGGTGAAAGCAAAATCGTGGATTTCGGTCTCGCCCGCCGCTCATTCTCAGTCATTGATAAAAGTGGGAAACGTGTAGTCATTCCGGGGAGGTTTAGAATAGAGGTCGGAGGCAAGCAGCCGGGATTCCACGGAACCGCCGACGCCGCGACCACCGGAGTTGTGACAACAGAGTTTGAAGTCGCCGGCGCCACGACGCCGTTGAAATAATGTCGACGAAGCGGCGGGTTTAACCCCCCAATCGTCCCCCGACCGGGGGGCCGCGGGGGCGGGGATAAGGCGGGGTAAACCCGCCGCGTCGTCGTGGTTTGGACGCTGGCCAAGCGGACCAATATCTGGAGGTTCGCAAACCCGCGAAGTGAATGCGCACCATCCTAATGCGGAATGCCGTGCTGATGCATGCGGCGGTGGAGTGCAGCGCGGGCGTCGGTATAGACTTTTCGAATCCTACCGTGAGTCTCCGGGTCGCTTCGCGTCGCGAGCGTGTCCACATACAACTGCGCGCCATCGATAAGCTGGAGGAAGTACGTGGCAGCCTCCGGCGAAAACAACTCCCTCCCAGGAACCTGCACGTAGACGGGCGAGGTGTGCGCGGCAATCTTGAATCGCCACGAACTCGTGGGGCCGGATTCGGACGAGCATCGCGCCGCGATCCACCCCGGTCCCTCCACCTTGATCTTTTCCGTCAGCCGAATCGTCCGTGCGCCGGAAGGCTCGTTGCGCGAGGCAACGACTTTGCCGTTGAGAATGACCTCCAGGCGATGGATGGGCACAAAGCACTGCGCGTCGGCGGTAACTTCGATCGTGCCGCCGCCCGCGCCCAAAGTGATCTCCGCTCCCGGCGGCCTGCCATCGGCGTGAAACATCAGGAGCGGGCCGGAACTGGCGAAGGTATTCCCCAACCGCACAGCCTTGGCGAAGTTGGGATAATTGAACTCCTGTTGACCGAGATAGGTGTATACCCGATTGACGCCCGCGGCGATATAGGCGCCCATCTTATCCGTCCCCGCGACGGCAGGCAGGCGATAACCGCAGTTCAGGTAATGATACCAATCGAGATAACGCAGGGTTTTGAACTCCTCTATCGTCTTGGAACGAAGCTCTGCATCCTCCTGCGGCCAAAGCTCGACCGCATCGATTTTGCCGAGCACGATGTCCGCCGCAATTTCACCTGTGGGGTACGGGAAATGTACGGCTACAGAGAGGCCCTGGCGCTGGCGGCAGACGTCTGACCACTCCGCCATGCTGCTCCAAAGCGGATCGCCCAGGAACGACTCGTCCGGTCCGTCCGCCGACAGGGGAAAGACCGCCCTGCCCTGCACCCCCTCCAGCCCGATGTGCCCGAGAATGTGCTGCCGATTCTCGGTGCCCACCCACACCATCGACTCGCGATCCGCCGAGAGCAGAGGTCCTTGCGAAAGGTCGCCCACGTTCGTGAAGAGGTCCCCCCATTGCGCCGCCAGCAAGTTGATGAGGTTCAGTCCCTCGGCCTGCGCTTCCAACACTGCGGTTGTGGGAGATAGGAAATGAGTGTGCGTATCGGCTGTCACCCAACCCTTCGCGCGGAGATTGGCGAAGCGGGGAATTTCGAGCGTCACTTCGCGCTGGCCGGCCTGGATCTCAACCTTCTGCCGCACCGCCTCGTACTCGAACCCCTTGGTCATTTCCAGGTAGACTTCTCCCGGCGGAAGCTCCACTTGAAACGTTCCATCCACGTAGGCAAAGGAAGTGTCCATCAGCTTGACGTCGGCGCCGTAATCCTGAAACCACTCGTCGTTGACGTCCGTGCGGTGTCCGTAAGGCGGAATGTAGCGGCCTTCCTTCGACCGCAGCGCCAGACGTACGGGCGTGGGCCGCTTGCTTTCAGAATCGAGCACGCGGAAGCGAACCCAGCGCCGACCGTGCTCAACGATTTCGATGCTGCCGCCTCCCGCGGTCGTTTGCAGTTCGCTGCCCGTAACTAGTTTGGAGAGCTCGAACGCATACCGCTTTCCGGTCTTGGAATCGGCCAGCGTCAGCGTGGCGCCAGCGCTGGCGGTGATCTCCGCATAAAGATGGCGTGCGCCTTGGCTTACCTTCGTTCTTTCACCCAATCCTTTGGCGGGGGCGGCCAACCACGCTTCCGGCTCGAATTCGGGCAGAGCAAAAGTGCGCGCGACCGTGCCGAGGTCGATACTCACCTGCCAGCGGGATGCGTCTTCCGCGGCAGCCTCGGGCAGGGTAATGCGGTAGAGGGCGCGCGGCTCGCAACGAAGGGGATTTTCCGCGCGGTGATAAAGCGTCAACCCGCAGACCACCAGGGCATCGTCGCCGACCGCCTCCAGGCGCACGGAGCGAATCTGGCGCTCGGCCTCTGGGTTTTCGAGCGCGCACACCCAAACAATGCCCTGGTTCCGGCCGAGCTCGTACCCTCCGCCAAGGGAAGTCTGGAGGTTTCCCCAGCCCATCGCGTTGCGGAGAGGATCCGTGAGCTTCACGGGGTGCATCTTGCCGCCCGGTAAAGAACCGAAACTAAGGTGCCCCCAGGGCTCCACTACGGAGTTGGTTTCATACCGGCGGCGAATGGGGAGGGCGCGGGTTCCACCGTCGTCGTAGACAAGCGTGACATCGGCCAAATGCTGTCCCACCTTTTGGAACACGTCCTTGCCGGGCTCCGGGTCTTCGTTCTCATCGAAGTCGCAGAAGGAGCTTAGGCATAGGAAGTGAGCCTTCTGCCCTAGCGAAATTTCCACGCGCGCGGTAGCCGTCGGCCCGGACTTAGCGCTGAGTGCGATCCAACCCTTACTCTGCAAGTCTTCCGGGCCGAGCAAAAACGGGATTCCCTCTAAATCACGCTTGCCACCCGGGACGCGAATCAGGGAGTCCCTGGCGGAATTCCCGCCGATCATCGCGGCCTTTTCACGGGTTCCAAAGTCCTGCGAGGAAGAGTTGAAGTAGGAACTCAAATCGATGGGAGTGAACTTCCCGCTCGCGTCGGGGGCTTCCGACCCTGAGGCGGACCCTTCCGCGCCGCTGGCTTTGCTTTCCATTAGAATGAGGGTCGGAGCGGTTGCGCCAACCGTCGCCAGAAACTCCCGGCGAGAGAATCCCGGCGATTGTCTTTTGGTTTTCTTGGGTCGCATGTGAATGAACCTCCCCAACACTGAGGATGGCAAATCTACTGCCCGCCGCTTGCGTTGTCAATTCTCGATAGCAAGGTCAATTCATTGGCGCCGTAATGGGGATTTCCTTCTCCAGGCTTTCCTTTTCGGCGGCCCGGACTCTTTGGATTTCCTGGTATTGTTGCAGACGAGCCACAAGCAAGCCAAGAGTCCAGCCGTCTTCATCGCCCACTCCTTTGGATTCCCCTCACAATTTCCAGCGTGGGCGCGCGGCCCGCACAGCGCCTTGACATCCCGATTCTCCCGCGATATTACTTATTATGTCTCCTAGATGACTAGAAAGGATGCCGCATGCCAAGCACAATTCCCGCCACCGTTTCCGATGAGGTCGAGGTACCGGACCTGAGCCTTGAACGCGGCAGCTACGTTCCCTATTACCGCCAGATCCGCGACCAAGTAGAGGCCATGATCAAGGCGGCCAAGCTGAAACCTGGGCAAGTCATTTTTTCCGAGGGTGCCTGCGCCACCAAACTCGGCGTGAGCAAGATGACGGTGCGGCAAGCCTTCCAAGCTCTCCGCGCCGAGGGCTTGCTGATTATCGAGAAGGGCAGGCGGCCCGTGATCAGCACCGGGCGGATCCAGAAGGACTTTCAAAAACTGCGCGGGTTCACCGCGGAGATGACCCGGCGTGGGCTTAAGCCATCCTCCAAAGTTCTCCAATTCGAGAAGGCGGCACCCGATGCTGCGACGGCCAACCTGCTTCGCCTCTGGCGCAACGATGAAGTTTACCGCATTCGGCGGTTGCGGTACGCGGACAAGGAAATCGTGGGCCTCGAAACCATTCTCCTCCCCGCCCGGATGTTTCCCGACCTCGCCAAAACTGACTTGGAGAATCAATCCCTTTATGCCCTGATGGAGACACGTTACGCGATCGCTGTGGAATGGTCAGAGGAAGAACTGGAGGCGATCCCGGCAGAGAAAGAAGACGCTAAGCTCCTGCAAATTCCGGCCGGCTTCCCCCTTTTCTCCATGCGGCGCATCGTATTTGCCAAGGACGATCTTCCTGTCGAATGCGGCCACTCCCTGTTCCGAGGGGACCGCTACAGTGCCAGTGTGATTTCGCATCGGTAATTTCGTAGCGCGGACCTGTTTGCTAGGTTCGCGGCTTTTCCTTGCCCTCGGGGACGAGACGCGGACCTGGCAAACAGGTCCACGCTGCTCCCCACGGATTCAGCCGACGCTGCCTGACCAGCCCAAAATCCCTATCGACCCCAAGAGAATTGCCACGCCCACCAGCATCCAACGGCGTGCCGAAGTTGGAGCGAGCTTCCATTCTCCCGCCAGCAACCCACAGACGTTGGCGATTAATAGGCCGGCGGTGAGACTGATTGGCCAGCCGATGGCAGGGCCTAGTTTCCCCAGCTTAGGAGCGGCCGAGCCGTAAACAAAAATGCTACCGCCCCACAACAGGCCCATAACAATCGCCAGTCCGAAAAAGGGGGCGACGCCCGGGTGCAGAAAATTCGACCAGCTCCGATTCTTGCGGAACAGGTACCCGCAAAAACCCAGGTTTGTGACGGCCCCGCTCACCAGGACAAGCAGCCAGACGACATTCGAACCCGCGAAAGGGCCGTTTCCCAACCGCACGGCGCTGGCAATGATTCCCTGCGAGAGGCTGTAACCGATGTTGAACAGAGCGGAAAGCAAGCCGGATCCGGAACAGAGGAGAAGGCCGACCCACAGAGGACGCGCTGCGCCGACCATTTCGCGTGGGGCCTTCTCGTGTTGCTTTTCACTTCGCTCCCGAACAATTCCTGCATAGCCGCAACATCCGATGCCCGCCATGGCTATGACCGTTCCAAGCATAATGAATTCGCCTTGAGGTTGGCGGAGGCGCTCCGGCGCGAGGATCAGGATTGGCAGAAGGGATCCCAGGGAAGCGCTAATGGCCAGAACCAGCGTGTTCGCCATCGAGATGCCAAGCGCGCTTACGCCTTGCCCGAACATCACCGCGCCGAATCCCCACATGAACCCGGTGGCGATGGCAATCAGCTCAGCGCGCGCGGGCGCGGCGGAGAGGACGGCGAGGGGATGAGAGACCGTGGTGAATAATATCGCCACCGGCATGACCAGGCACGCAACTGTTATGAAGACCGCCCACACGTTTTCCCACGACCACCGTCCCAGGTAGCGCATGGGCAGCGTAAAGGTTCCATTCATGAAGCCCGAGACGACCGCGAGCGTGATCCCCCAGGCTACTAGTGAATTGTTCATTCTGTTCCTTCCCACGTGCCCGACAGGCCCTCACTGCTCCAGTGCGTTGACCTCGCGAATTTCTCCTCCCTCGCGAGGGACGCGAAGAGTCTTGATTTCTAAAGGCCGGAACGTCCCCGTCCAGCGCCGGTTCACGAGGCCGAGGTCGAGCGTGGCCGTGGCGGCCCTGCCCTCAGTCTCATAGCAACGCACGATAATATCTTCCCCGTCTTCGGCCTTCTTCACGGCGGAAACCACAACATTCGGAACGTCGACCGAAAGGAAGGAAGCCGAGGCGGGCCGGGTGCCGGGATGAATCCCCTGATAGAGAACGGGCACCGGCGCGGTGAACTCCTCCGCCAGGCGCACGATTCCCGCTTCCCTCCACCCGCCCCCATGGGGAACCAGGAGCATCCGAAAAGTCTGGCGGCCCTCGTCCTGCCAGAGGTATTCACCATCAGGTTTCAACTCGCGCTCAAACTGCGCATATACCGGGCGCGCACAATGGAAACGCGCAGTTCGCTGCCTTTGACACTGTATCCATACTTCGCGTCGTTGATGACGGCCAAGCCGTACTGGACTCCGCCTCGCTCGCCGGTCACGTCGATCCAGCGCTGGCCCGGATCTTCGTCGCCCTGCGCTTTTCGCACTTTGTAACCATATGCGATTTCGTAAGTGGGCTGCGGGTTCTGCGCGTCCACCGGGAAGCAAAACTTCAGGATTTTCAGGTGCGCGCGCCAATCCAGGTTGACCCGCACCTCGATGGTCCGGGCCCCCGCGTAAAGCACCCAATCGGTTTCCAGAGCGGACGCGCCATAACGCGAACGCACGCGGAGGGTGGCACGCAACGGCCCGTTTTCCAAGATGCGGCACCTGGCGGTGTCAAAGGCGCCAGCCTCCTTAGTGTAGGCCTTCACGCCGTGGCTCCAAGTGTCGCTGGGGTCGTCCAGCTCTACGGCGCGCCCTTTTCCCGGGCCAAACACCTCGGCTTTCGCGTCCTTATCATAGATCGAATAGGTTCCGTCGCCCGCGAAACGGATGCGAAGGTGTTCGTTCTCGAGTTGGTTTCCCTCGGCGCGATCTCTTGACTCCGGCGCGGTTGCTGGAGTCACTTTGCGCAGCTCAAATTGACGGTATCCGAAGGCAGGAACGCGCGCGCGGAACACCAGGCGCTTGCGGTCGTCAATCGTGGTGGTAGCCTGCGTCCACTGATGGGTGATCTCGTGCCCGTGGTCATCCACGAGAGAAGAATTCGTTTGGACGGACTGGAATTCCGGGGTCACTCCCGAGGTCCACTCCCAACCCAGCTCGTATTCGACGTTAAGGTTGGCATCCCACGCGTGGGAATTAAAGACCACCATATACTCCGATTTCGGATCGACGGTGGGAATCTGCCAGGCGATTCTTTCCGCGGCGCGGTACATGGCCTGCGTCCCCACTTCGATCGCGTAACCTTGCGCGTGGCGCGCCATTTCATAGTGCGCGGGCAGTGCGCTACCCGCCAGGCTGTCGTGGAACTGCATGAGCAGTACTTTCATCCACGCCGAAGTAAATTCACTCTGGGGATAATCCGATCCTGCTACCACGGAGCCCAGCGTGGCAAACTTCTCGCCCGTCACCAGCGCCGCTTCTGCTGCCCGGTTGTTCTTCTTTTCTTCCGAGAGGGCCGTGTAGCAGCCCACGGAATGGTGTTGTAAATCGTCGGCGAGTATCGGAAGGTTGGGAAGATCCTTGACCTCGTCAAAGTATCTGTCGGGCGTACTGAAGACCATCGTCGGCGCACCCGGCTCCTTGCGAGCGGCGAGGATGGATCGAATATTGATCTTGGTGGGGCCTCCCCCGTGGTCGCCCGCGCCGTAAAAGGCCATCAAGTCTTTGGTCGGCTCCGGTAAGTCGCTCACTATTCGGTGCACGCGATGGATGATGGGGCCGTCGTAATCACCATAGGCGATGGGAATGTGATAGGCGAGGATGCGTGTGCCGTCCGCCCCCTCCCACCAGAAGAGGTCGGAGGGCAAAGTCTTCTCCTTCGGCTGTGGCCGCATGAAGACATAAGCACGAAGCCCTTGCAACTTGAGAATTTGGGGCAGCGTACCGGGATGGCCAAAGGAATCGGGATTGAAGCCGATCTCCACTTTGCGGCCGAATAACTGCTGGAACACGCGCTGGCCATACAGCCCCTGCCGCACCAGGGCTTCGCCATTCGGGATGTTCACGTCCGGCTCGACCCACCAGCCACCCACTACAGACCATCGGCCTTCGTTCACGCGCTGGCGAATCTCATCGATTAACTTCGGATCAGTCGCCGCAACCCATTCGTAAAACTGCGCCGAACTGGCCGTGAAGGTGAACTCGGGATCCTCTTTCATGCGCTCGAGCGCCGATCGAAAGGCGCTGACAACCGCGGACATGCCCTCGGGCCACGTCCAGAGCCACACGGCGTCGATGTGCGAGTTCCCGATCATGTGGAATCGGTACTGTGCTGCGTTCGGCGGCCAGGTTTCCGGCGGGGTGGATCTCGATGATTGCGCCGCGGCCCCCGCCGCGAGCAAACCCGTCGCGGAAATAATCAAAGCTATCAAAATCCTGCGGACGCACTGCGCCTTCATGACATTTTCCTTTTTCTGGAATTTCACGGTCCGGTATTCCCAATCTCCGAGATCCTAACCGGGTGAAGGCAATTCATGTCGACTATAGATACCTAGGTGTGTATATATGTCTGCGGTTCGTTTGTCAAGCCGAATGGGCAGTTCACCGTCACGGAAGCGCGGGGCCAGGAAAATCCACAAATCGCACGGAGGTGCCAGATGGGGAATGCGCAAACGCAGGGACGGCGCCGGCTTACCGAAGAGCAGAAAAGATTCTATGCGGAGAACGGATATTTGCTGGGACTGCCTGCCATTTACGGCCCGGCAGAAGTGGAGCGGCTCAACCGAGGGTACCAGGAACTTCTCAAACTCCTGCGGCCGGGCGAGGACGAGAAAGAAATCCGCGAATGGCACGAGTCGAGCCGCTATATTTATGAAATCTGCGTTCACCCCCAGATACTCGACTACGTGGAGGATCTCTTGGGGCCAAACTATTATCTTTGGGCTTCGAACTTTTTTGCCAAGCCTCCACACCATCCGAGTAAGGTCGGCTGGCATCAGGACGCCTATTACTGGCCGCTCGCGCCGCACAATTCCGTCACCGTTTGGCTGGCATTTACGGATTCCGACGAAGGGAACGGCGCCATGCAGGTCATTCCCGGCTCCCACCTCGGAGGCTTGATTAAGCACCAACGTTCCTCCCAAACCGATTCGGTTCTCACGCTGGAACTCGAGCGAGGGAGTTTCCGCGAGGACGCTGCGGTCCCGCTCGTCCTGAAAGCCGGCGAGATGTCGCTGCATGACGACCGAATGATCCATGGCTCGCCCGCCAATGGATCGGATCGCTGGCGGATTGGCTTCACCATCCGGTATTCGGGAACCAACGTCAAGTGCGACCTTTCGGTCAACCCGCACTTCAAGACCTATCTCATGCGAGGCGTAGACGAATTTCGGCATAACCCTGTGGGAACTGTCCCGGAAGCAAGGTATGGGCGTCTGGAAAGAAAACATCTGAGCATCGAGGAAGCCCAGAAGGACGAATGGCACGCGGGGGAGCAAAAGTCCTCGTAGGGACTCTTTTTCACGTTAAGCTTGACAAAGGTACCTAGTTGTATATATATGGTAGGCGCTGCGCTGTAAGTGTGGTTGTCCCCCTTCGCGTCGGGTGTTGCAGTCCCTCGAAAGGCTCCGCGGCCGCGTTTGCTTTTCTGGGGGAGCATGCGCTCCCCCAAGAAATCTACTCTCGCTAGCAGGAGATTCATCATGTCCAGTCGTCGCGAATTCATTCATGGAGTTTTAGGCACGACCGCGAGCGTTGCGGTGTCGGGGCTGGTGTCGTCGCGCCGAGTCATCGGCGCGAACGATCGAATCCGAATCGGCTTGATTGGGGCGGGCGCGCGAGGCAAGTACGATTTCAAGGAAGCCATCAAGTGCCCCAATGTCGAAGCGGTGGCGGTGGCCGACGTGTACACCCGTCATCTGGAGGAAGTGCAGGCCATCGTCCCGGGAATCAAAACCTATCAGGACTTTCGCCGTCTCCTGGACGACAAAAGTATCGACGCCGTCATCATCGTCACTCCGCAGCACCAGCACGCCCTGAGTTTTGTGGCCGCCATTCAAGCGGGCAAGGACGTCTATCAGGAAAAGACCGTGGCGTTCAATCCCGAGCACGCCCGGCGCATGCGCAGGGCCTACGAAGGTTCCGGGCGGGTAGTGCAAATCGGGATGCAAATGCAGAGCGGGCCGGGCTACTTTAAGGTGCGTGAACTCGCCACCCCCGAACGCCTCGGCACGGCGACCCTCATCGAGACGCACCACTTCCGCAATTCGCCCTACGGCGGTTGGATTCGCAAGGAGGTTCCTTCCGACTGTGACGCCCAGCACATTGACTGGACGCTGTTCGAAGGCGAAGCCCGGCACTACGCGTTTGACCCCGACCGCTACCTGAATTGGCGTTTCTATTTTGATTATTCCGGCGGGAACATGTTTGAAAACATGGTCCACCAAATTGGCTTCTGGTACCAGTTGCTGGACCTTAAGGTTCCCAAGACGGTCTCGATGATGGGCGGCAATTATTACAGTCCCAAAATGCACATGCCCGACGTCATGGCTGTGTCGTTCACTCTTCCCGACAAAGTGCTGATGACCTGGAGTTCCACGTTTTCGAATGATTTTTATGGAGAGCAACAAGGCTGCCTGTTTGGGACGAAGGGCACGATCATGCACACGCAGTCGAACAAGGTCTATTACCTGCCCCAGGGACAGGCGAGCGGAGAAGGGTCGTCGGACAAGCCGATAGAGAATCCGGAATACGTGGATAACACCGACATCCACCTAGGGAGTACGAACCCCGCGTCGCCAGACAGCTTTCTCCGCAACCTAAGTACCGCAAGTGCCCGCAGTGTTTTGGAGGCCTTCGTCGGCGGTGTCATCTTTAACCTCGGAAACTTGCTCCTCGTGGCCGCGATATCCGTGGCGGGGATGGCCGTTGCGTTCCCAATCGGGGCAGGTCTGGCGTTGGTAATCGGAGCCGTCATCAACTACATTATTTCGCCAAAAGGGAATCCCCTGCTTCTTTTCGGCGGAATTGCGTTGATTTGCATTGCCATCATTCTCGATGCCATAGCGTATCGGGGCCTGTCGGGGAGCGCGAAGGCCAGCGCGAAGGGAATTGGATTGAGTCTGGCCTGCGGTGTTGCTGTAGGGCTCTTTTACCCGTTTGTTGCCAAGGCATTGACGGGCCCGAACCACCTGGGGCCCTACACCGTGTATTTCGTCTTTGCTTTGGGGGCCGCTGTTTCCAATTTTCCCATGAACTACGGATTGATGCGACGCCCGGTTAGTGGCCAAGCACTCCGAATGAAAGACTATTTCAAAGGGCGACTGAATCTTCACGCCTGGGGAATTCTAGGCGGAATCATTTGGGGGAGCGGAACAGTTGCCAACATCGTCGCTTCCTATGTGCCGATGATTGGGCCTGCCACTTCGTTCTCTCTTGGCGAGGGCAACACGATGATCTCGGCAATATGGGGCATATTCGTATGGAAGGAATTTCATGGCGCGGGAAACCGAGTCAAGGGTCTCCTCGCTGTCATGTTTTTGTTCTTTGTGTTGGGTCTGAGCTGTATCGCGCTCGCTCCGGTAATTCACTAGGAGCAAAAATACGGACAAGGCCAGGAGAGGTGAGGCAGCATGGCGAAGTCAAACAACGAGAATGGAGCGTTTGGCCACCCGGGGATGCGTCCGCGATGGACCCATGGCGGAAAAGACGGCGTGGGAACCGCATACGCAGCTTCCAGCATGATCTGGTTTACGTTTTGGAAGGGCATCGTCACCGAAGTCTATTATCCAACCGTGGATCGACCGCAAATCCGCGACCTTCAATACCTGATTACCGATGGTAAGAGTTTCTTCCATGAGGAGAAGCGCAACCTCCAATCAAAATTTGAGCGACTATCCGATCACGCGCTGGGATACCGCTGCACAAATTCCGATCCCGATGGCCGTTACGCCGTGGTTAAAGAAATCATCACGGACCCTCATTTGGCCTGCGTTCTTCAGCGCACAAAATTGACGGGTGAAGAATCGTTTATTTCAAAGCTGCGGCTGTATGCGCTGTGCGCCCCCCATCTTGAAGTTGGAGGATGGGGGAACAACGGTTATGTTGTTGAGGTGGACGGCCGCAAGATCCTAATGGCCCAGAAACAAGGTACATGGCTGGCAATGGCGGCTACCGTGCCATGGTCTCGAGTTTCATGCGGCTATGTCGGCCACAGCGACGGCTGGACCGATTTGGCTGGCAACTTTCAAATGGATTGGGAGTTTGACCATGCCAACGACGGCAACATTGCCCTTACTGGCCAGTTGGACCTCGGTAGCCAACGCGAGTTCACCCTGGGACTTGCTTTTGGGGATACCCAACATCACGCGATTGCAACCCTCTTTCAGGCGCTGGGCACCCCCTTCGAAGAGCATCACAAACGTTACACGGAACAATGGGACCGCACTTGCGGGCACCAGCTTCCCTTAGCGAAGTGTTCTTTTGACAAGGGCAACCTGTACCACAGCAGTTTTAGTTTGCTTCTCGCTCATGAGGACAAGTCCTATCCTGGCGCCTTGATCGCCTCGCTCTCGATCCCCTGGGGAGAAGCAAGAGGCGACAAAGACCAAGGGGGATATCACTTGGTCTGGACCCGGGATATGGTGAGCAGCGCCTCCGCCCTGCTCGCCTCCGGTGAGAGTGCCACACCTCTGCGTGCACTCATCTATCTCGCGGTTTCTCAGCAAGAGGATGGTGGTTTTTCGCAGAACTTTTGGGTTAACGGGAATCCGTACTGGCGGGGAATCCAATTGGATGAGGTCGCCTTTCCTATACTGCTGGCCTTGCGCCTGAGCCAACAGAATGCCCTGCGGGATTTTGACCCCTACCCCATGGTTTTGAAAGCTGCGACTTACTTGCTTCGGCATGGGCCGGTGACCCAACAGGAACGCTGGGAGGAAGCGAGCGGTTATTCCCCGTCCACTTTGGCTTCCAATATTGCTGCGCTGATTGGCGCGGCCTATTTTTGCAGGCAGCGCGGGGACAACGCCGCGGCGGAGTTCCTTGAGCAATACAGCGACTTTTTGGAATCGCATGTCGAAGCATGGACCGTGACCACGGACGGAACGCTGGTTCCGGGCATTCGACGCCATTACATCCGGATCCTGCCGGACGATGTGGACAACCCTAACCCCGCGGAAGACCCGAATTCGGGAATCCTGAAAATCGCCAATCATCCGACAGGGGCCCCCAATTCATTTCCGGCAAAGGAGATTGTCGATGCCGGGTTTCTTGAGCTGGTTCGTTACGGAATAAGAAGGCCGAACGATTCGGTGATTCTGGATTCCTTAAAGGTGGTCGACGCCATACTGAAAGTGGACACTCCGATGGGGCCGGTTTGGCATCGTTACAATCACGATGGTTACGGCCAGCGAGAGAATGGAGGCTCTTATGCCGGATGGGGCGAGGGCCGGGCGTGGCCGCTTCTGACGGGAGAACGGGCGCACTATGAACTCTCGGCGGGACGAGATGTAAAACCATTCGTTCGAGCGATCGAAAGCTTTGCCTCGGCGACCGGTCTCTTACCGGAGCAAGTATGGGATGAGCGGGACCAGCCGAATTCGCATATGTTCCTTGGCCGGCCTACGGGCTCGGCCATGCCTCTGATGTGGGCCCATGCGGAATACATCAAACTGCTGAGGTCCGTATCCGATGGCCATGTTTTCGATCTGATTCCTGAGGTTGCGAACCGGTACCTTGGAGACAGAAAGGCTTGTCAATTATTCGAGGTCTGGAAGCCCAATCGACAGGCACGCGTCGTCAAAAGAGGCTATACGCTGCGCGTTCAGGTTCCGGCTCCCTTCCGTCTTCATTGGACCAACGACGAGTGGCGAACGGTCAGGGATACTCCCTCTGGGGCCACCGCCCTTGGTATTGAGTTCATCGATATTCCCATCACCGCAGCCCAACAAGCACCGATTCAATTCACTTTTTTCTGGCCAGAAAGCAACTCCTGGGAAGGCCGCGACTACATTATCGAGGTGGGATAATAAGAAACAATGACTTGCGGTCGCTTCGATATGGAGGTTGGTGATGAAGGGAATTGGAGGAACGGAGGGCAACCGTGCCGCAAGAGAATCATTTTGACCTCATCATCATCGGCACGGGAGCTGGCGGTGGAACGCTTGCCTACCACCTTGCCCCTTCCGGCAAACGCATTTTGCTTTTGGAACGGGGCGGATACCTGCCGCGGGAGAAGGACAACTGGAATTCCGGAGCTGTCTTTCTGGAATCGAAGTACCGGGCCAAGGAAACCTGGTACGACAAGGATGGAAACACATTTCATCCAGGCATTCAGTATTACGTTGGCGGGAACACCAAGGTTTACGGCGCGGCGTTGCTGCGGTTTCGCCAGGAGGATTTTGGGGAGGTCCGGCACTATGGCGGTATCTCGCCCGCCTGGCCGCTCGACTATGTTGACTTTGAGCCCTATTACACGAAAGCCGAGGATCTGTATCACGTCCATGGGGAACACGGGATCGATCCGACAGAAGGTCCGGCAAGCGCACCTTACCGTTATCCTCCGGTCAGCCATGAGCCGCGCATTCAAGAACTCTACGACGATTTACGGCAACTTGGCCATCATCCCTTCCCTTTGCCGCTCGGTATCCTGCTCGATGAAAAAGACGGTAAGGCCCTGCACACAAGTGCTTGCGTGCGGTGTGCGGCGTTCGACGGATTTCCATGCCTGGTCAACGGCAAGGCGGACGCGCAGATCATCTGCGTGGACCCGGCGCTCAAGCACCCGAATGTGCAACTTCTCACGGGCTCCTATGTCAAGTGCCTCGAGACGGACGCCTCCGGTCGCCTGGTAACCAAGGTCCTGGTCGAGCGCGATGGTCGCTCGGAGGAATATTCTGCCGACATCGTGGTTGTGTCCTGCGGAGCGATCAACTCCGCCGCTCTTCTGCTGCGCTCTGCCAACGACAAGCACCCGAATGGGCTTGGGAACAGTTCGGATGTGGTGGGACGCCATTATATGCGCCACAACAACTCCGCCTTTATGGCCATTTCCAAGAACCCCAATCCGACCATATTCCAGAAAACTCTTGGTTTGAATGACTTCTACTTCCGCTCGGAAGGTTGGGAGTACCCGTTGGGCTGCATCCAGATGCTGGGAAAGACTGACGGCGAAATGCTGAAGGGGGAGGCGCCGGATTGGGCCGTTTGGAAACCTGAGTTCGCCCTGGATTACATGGCCGAGCACTCCATTGACTTCTGGCTGCAATCCGAAGATCTGCCCGACCCCTATAACCGCATTAGCGTGAACGGGGAGGGAGGTATCACGCTGAACCTCCAGGAGGCCAACATGGAGGGACACCGTCGCCTGATCGCAAAGCTCAAGGGTATGCTCAAGGACCTGGGTCTTCACGATCACTTGATGTCCCGATCGTTGTATCTGGGCAAGAAAATTCCCATTGGCGGCACCGCTCATCAGGCCGGAACGATTCGGTTCGGCCGCGATCCCAAGACATCGGCGCTTGACCTGAACTGCAAAGCCCACGACCTGGATAACCTCTACGTCGTCGATGCGAGTTTCTTTGTGTCGATTGCCGCCGTGAATCCCAGTTTGACCATCATGGCGAATGCACTGCGGGTCGGTGACCACTTGCTGGAACGATTGGGATAACCGCGAGCTACGAAACTTGCTCTCCATGATACGGAAGAAGGCATCAACCGAGGAAGGGAGAACCCTTATGAAAGCCATTGCAATCGTTCCTGGTACGGCTGGCTCACGCGTCGTGGACCGGCCCGAACCTGTCATCACCACACAAGATGAGGTAAAACTCCGGGTCATACGCGTAGGCATTTGTGGCACCGACAGGGCAGAATTGTCCGGGGGGCGTGCTGACGCCCCCGCTGGTCAGAAAGAACTCGTCATCGGCCACGAGATGTTTGGCCAAGTGGTGGGGGTGGGCTCATCGGTCACGCGCGTGAAGATGGGGGACTTCGCCGTATTCACCGTCAGGCGGGGGTGTGGCGTGTGCCCGTCATGCCTGATGGGCCGCGCAGACATGTGCCAGACCGGCAAGTACCGCGAGAGAGGCATAAATGGCTTGGACGGTTATCAAACTGAATTCGTGGTGGATCAGGGGCAATACGTGGTTCGTGTACCGGCCGAACTGGAAGCAGTTGGCGTATTGATGGAACCACTCTCCATCGTTGAGAAAGCCATAGATGAGGCGATTCGATTACAGCTTGTCCGTTGCCCCGAAGCCGCGACCACGCCGGATTGGATCTTCGGACGTCGTTGCCTGGTTGCCGGACTGGGACCCGTGGGCCTTCTCGCTGCCATGGTCTTGTGCCTGCGCGGCGGAGAAGTTTACGGACTCGACGTCGTCGATTCCACCAGCGCTCGCCCGAAGTGGCTGACGGTTATTGGGGGGCATTATGTAGATGGACGTCAGGTGCCGGCAGACCAAGTCGAGAAAGCAATAGGTTCGATGAATCTGATCCTGGATGCCAGTGGGATCGCCGCGCTGGAGTTTAACCTGCTTGCTGCGCTGGCTCGTAACGGACTTTATGTGCTCACTGGCATTCCCGAGGGCGATAGGCCACTACAAATTCCAGGTGCGGAATTGATCCGGCAGTTGGTGCTGGACAACCAAGTCATGCTGGGCAGCGTCAACGCCGCGCGCGGCCATTTCCAAATGGCCGTGGATGATCTGGCGCAGGCTCAACTTCGCTGGGGCACACACATTGCAGCCTTGATAACGAATCGTTATCCGTCCAGCCAGTTCGCAGAATCGGTGAGCCATCATCCTCCCGATGCCATCAAGGAAGTCATCGAATGGGCGTAAGAAGCGTGGGAAGGATAGGGCGGCACGGCCTGGCTAAAGCATTCGGGCGGTATAAATCAAATACACTACTAAAATAGTTCCGAAGAACGCGGCAATTACGGCTAGAACGGTCACGATTGCATCTGCCGGTTGGAACTCATCAGCATTCAGCCTTTTCATGGTTGTTCGGTATCGGATCAATGAAACAAAGGCCATAAATATGCCCATGGCCATGAATCCCACACCGATCGTCAAGGACATCCCACTTTCATGTGCGGTATTGCCTTGGACTCTTAAGAACTCGCGCAAGGCGATTCCAAACTTGGCCACCACGAACCCGAACACAATAATGCTAATACTGGTGCGAATCCATGCCAGAAAAGTGCGCTCGTTCGCGAGATGGTCGCTAGCTTTACCGATTCTACCGGGGGGAATGGAAGTTGTCATTCGGGTTGGTTCCCGGCGGGCGGCTCACAGTAGTGCTCTCGCAGCGGGGGCACCTTTGTGCCGGATTGGCAGCATTGATTAATGACCCTGTCGGCGTTAATGGCAATCTTGTCAGCAATACGCTTACAGCCGCTTTTGCGAACAGTACCAACGCTGGCGAGAGCGGTTGGATGTGGTGCTGCGCCTGGAACATGTCGCGGAAGAGAACCTGTTCGTCGATTACGCCGGGGCGACGCTTCCCCTGCAAGAGCCCGAGGGTGGGCCGAAGCGACTGGCCGCGATCTTCGTCGCCGTTCTGGGGGCCAGCAATTACTTTTACGCTGAAGCCACCGAGAGCCAGGAACTGGAGCACTGAATTGGCTCGCACATCCGTGCCTTCGAATTTCTCGGCGGTGCCTATCTCCGCCAAGAAACGAGCCTCCTTGCTTGTAAGATGCGACCTCCCAAGAGGTTGGCTCCCCTAAAATTATCCCTGCTTCGATCGACCCTCGTGGGCGCGTAAAGCAAGCGACCAAAATCGCAATTTGTTTCCTTTTATACAGACACTTGTGCCTTTTTTAACAGACACGCTTTTCCCCAGTGTTTAAGATTTGGATGGTCCGCTGATCCGAACCTAGGGGAAAAGAAATGGCGGCTGCGAAGGCTGAGAGGTGTGCACACCCGGTTTGTTCATGCGTGACAACGTCGGGCAAGTACTGCAGAACCAAGTGCGAGGCTATCGAAAAGACGCCGGATATCGATGGTTCGTGCGGACACACTGGCTGCTAGGGCAAAGGGTCGTAAGAAGTTCGTCCAGCAGTTGGTGAACGACCCACAGGTTAAGAACCAAGAGTGCAGTCTGTCCACGGCCATCGTGTTGATCTGCGCTGATGATTTACACCTTGCTGGACCGAGCCAAGGTCGGGAACCAACGAATTGGCAACGCGTTGCCGTTAGTGAATTCAAAACTTCAAAGGAGATAAGCAAATGTTGAAACATATTCTGATCGGTACCATGCTAGTATTACTATGTTAAGTTGTATCGTTACAAATTCGCTTGAACTTCGTTCCGCAGAAGGGACAGAGTCCGCTCCATCTCACCAGCCAGGGCTGGATCGTGCGGAGAATCTGTTCCCACGTCGCACCAAAAGTTTTTTTTGCGGCGCAAGTAGACGGTCAGGATAAATAAATAAGCCACGGCGGAAAGCACCAGATGATGATGAAAGCCTCGCCAAGAACGGCCTTCGAAATGATCCAGCCCCAAATCATCCTTGGAGCGCTGAAAATATTGTTCGATGTGCCAGCGGGAGCGGCTCAGTTTCAGGCAGCGGGCTTTGGTGGGCGGTCGGTGGAGATGGGCTAAATAATAGTGATAGGGTTCGGGGTCCCCCGCCGGCCAGTCCACCACCAGCCAGACTTTTTCCAGTTCGCCTCCCGCGTGGCGCAAGTCGTGTTGCAGGAAAACCTCGCGCCAAGCCAGGCGCGTGCGCCGGGTTTGCCCGCCCGCCGTTACCCAAGAGCACTTCTTCCACTCGCCCTCCGGGATTCTGAGGGTCAACTCTGCCAAGGTGGCGGCGGGAGGTTCTCCCTTACCGACATGCCGCCGGACCCGTTTTACTTCCGTCCGCACCTCGTGATCCCATCCTTTGAGCGCCGCACCCTCGACTTGCAGAAAAAACTCCATGTCCAAGTCGCGTACCCCGGCGCGAAATTCTGCATTGTTGCCGTAGGCGCTATCCCCCAAGACCGGTGCCGGAGGGACGCCGTCGCGCCGCGCTTGGCGAAGCACCTCCAGCGCCAGCTCCGGCTTGGTGGCAAACTCCACTTTCTCCGGGACTCCCGCGGCCTGGCAGCGTTCCCGGTCCTCGGTCCAGCTCGCGGGCAGATACAGCCGCCCGCCCACCGGCGCGGCAATCCACCCGTCACTCACCACCACTTCCACGCTTACTTGGCAGTTGGCCTTCTTGCCCACCGCACCACAGTATTGACGCCACACTCCCACCGAGTGGGAGCCCTGCTTGACCCAGCCGGTCTCGTCCACCACCCAAGCCTCCAGCGGTTCCAAGTGCGGAATGATCTCCTGTCGGATCGCCCGCCACAACTCTTCCTCGCTCCAGGGGCTGTCAGTAACGAACTGTTGCAGACTTTGCGCGTCCACGCCCAGCCGCTCCGCCATGGGAATGATCGATTTGCGCTGACCCGGCATCAGCAACCCCTCCACGTATCGCGTCGCCGCCACGCGCCGCTCGCTCCGACCGAGCACGGCAATCAGGGGGTTCAGAAACTCAAGAAATTGCGTCACGCTGGCTTTCCAAAGTTTGCTATTCCAAGTTATGGGCTTCATGCGCCCATGCTATGTCTTTTGAAGGAGAAAAGCAAGAGAAACTTAACATAGTAATACTAGGAGCGTGTCGGAAATAGGGTTTTCTCGACGAAGGATCAATCACTTACAGACAGTCGAATCTCGCTAAGCTATTGATTCTAAGTGCATCTAAATCTATCTCCGACAGGCTCCTAGTATGAATCGTATGCATCAGGCTTCGTATTGCCGCCGCCGGCGATCCCGCTGAGTGCGTCTTCGGGTAATTCGCCAGCACCCTTCTTACTCTTGCCCACGGCTTCTGACTGGCTGGGAGTTGCCGCAGTTTTTCCAGTTTTCGCGTCGTCTTTTAGTCCGCTGCCATTCTGCATATGTTCCTCCATTGATCCTGACTAGCAATTACGACCGCTGACGCAGGATTTAAATTTTATCTACCTGGATGAGGTGCCCTAAGA
>JBEKQO010000043.1:0-34787 GCA_049519635.1 Terriglobia bacterium
TCCTCGCCGCCGGGCAGAATAAGCAGTTGCAGCGCTTTGCGGCCGATCTGTTCGTACTCGTCCTCCACGCGCGGCTGGCCATCAGTACGAAGGAATAGACCCTGGCTGAGGGCATCGTCGTAGTCAGTACTCAGATAGAAAGTAGAGCGTCCAAAGTCTGAAGCCGGGGTTAGACTTTGCTGTTCTTGAGCCGCGGAAATCAGGCCCAGCGTTATGAGAACATTGAGGTTGGCAGCCATGGTCGGGTGGTCGGTCTTGGCATACTCGGCAAAATGCCAATAGGAAGCTTTCAAGCTTGGCGCGTGCGCAATCAATCCACTGCAACGGTATGCGGCGGTTATGAGGAAGGATTGCGCGAGAAGTTTTCTGAGTTTGTCCGGATCGGCCAGGAAGTTGACTGCCCCGGCAACGCGCGTTGCCGTTGCACCATCCGTAATTACGACTTCGCCGCTCGCCGGGTCTGTAAGCACCGTCCCCTTAAGGGTTAGATCGCTTATAGAATCGTAGTTGTAGATGCCCAGAAGGTTGATCTTGAGGGTGTGCCGTTTTGTTCGGGTGGTGGTAAGAAGATTCTGAATCTCGCGGATGCCGCGGGGTAACGACTGCGCCGATTCCGACAAGGCGGAGAGATTCAACCGCAAGGCATTTTGGATTGCACTGTGACCGTCCGGTCCTAAGTCATTCAGGCTTACTTCATAGAGGAATGCGGCCTCTTGCGAAGTGAGCGCCTGAAGTTCTTCCTGGATAGACAGCTCAAGATTCCTTTGAATGGCGGCATGGAGGGCACTTACGATGGCTTCCTGCTTTTCTTTGGTAAGGCCGGCTTTTTCAAGCTGGTCAGCCGAAGGATACGGGTTTGGCCCAATGGCGCCAAGCACTCCAGAAATGAAATCTGTGCCGGTTGTCCCGGCGGTTATTCCCACCGACGGTGTGACTTGGACGGCGAATTCGGCGCCGCGCTTTCTGTAGAACCCCAGGCGGACCGTCCCGGCGTCGACTTTTTGAATCCGGACCTGTAAATCTCCCTTGATCGTAATGCAAGCCGTGATGGCGATCGAGGCGCCTTCCTTGATCTGAAGCGTGATTGGCAGGGTTGCAGAGGAAACGCTTACGAGAGGATTTACAGATGTCAACAAATTGACGGTTCCCGATACCTGAAGGGAGCCGGTCCCTTCGATGAGTGCTACATCGCCGACCCCCATGGCGGCAAAATCATCGGGCCCTAGCGGAATAACATAGTTTTGTATGGATGCCTGAAGCGCAGCCTTGAAGGTGGGAGATGTGGCAGTGGTCGCAAACGACTGGTAGTGTGACATGCACACCGTGGCCCCCGCCGAGAAGCCAAACGCCAGCTTCCCTGAGTTGATGGCAACTCCCGGCGCGATGCTGACTTTCACCCCGAGCCCTAAATAGGCGTGCCCGCTTGGCACCTCGATGGGGCTGTCGTAGGGGTCTGGGTCAAAAAGCTTCCCGCCTGCAACCACGCACAGGGTCGCCGCAACGGCTGCGCAGCCCGCCAACTGGGGGCTAGTGGATGTCAGCGAGGTGGGCTGCGTAAAAGTGAGGCCGATTTCCGTAGATTTCAGAGGGAACGCAGTCAGCGGGACGTCCTGAAGCGAGGCCAGATTCTGTTGCAACACCGAGAAGGTAGGTGGTTGCTGGAAGTACTTCGCAAAGGCGGATTTCGGGTTCATACTGGCCTGAACGTCGAGCCCAAAGCCGTCAGTGATTGCAATGTTCGGCACCTTCACGCTCCTGAATGGACTGTATTGCTGAGTTTGAGAGAAACCTGGATTCAGACTCTAATACTCAAAACAACAACCTGTCAATAGCAATCATTTAAACACCCGATAGCGGAGCGATAATCTGAATTCGCTTCCCTAACGGAACCCTTTTATTCCCTTTTCAGCACCAACCCGGGGCGCGGCGCACCAACTCTCCTCATTTGAGGAGGGGAGCGTTTTAAGCAACTCCCTTCCTGATTCAGCAGGAGTGGCGCCTAGGGCGCCGGGGTGATTGTAAGGAGTGGGGCGCTTTTCCGTAGCCCGTGAAGTCGGCCCTACCCGTGGCCCCAAAAGAGCGCTCGTGTTTCTCCCATGACACTACTACCGATTTTTCCCTTGACTTTTATATGACCGCAATGTACCAAAGTGTAGCCCCTCTCTGAATGAGTCAATAGGCGAATTGCAATATTGGAAGGAAGGCTTTCCCCAGTCGTCGGCGCGACACCTTACATGCAGCGAGGATTGCCTTGGGATTCAAAGGGCCGGAGCGACAACGGGATGGGGCGCCAATTCAACCATCCAGGTAAGGGGTGAGTTAACCCAAATTTAAAACTCTCCGTGGCCGTGGAGTCAGAATTTGGACCGCGGCAAGAGTTTTGGCCTGGTGGGGCTTGGGTGAGGGACGTCAAGGAAGAATCTGACTGGTAGCAATTAAATGAACGGAATTGGGGCTTGCCGATGGCCGACTCGTCGCCTCAGTCATCGATTCTAAACACCGCTGGGGGTTTAACATGCTGGGACTCGATTTCGCAAGCAGGAAGAATTCCTATGACTACATCATTGTCGGGTCAGGGTATGGCGGCGCCATCTTCGCCGCCAGGCTGGCCTCAGCAGACCTCAAGCCCAAGCCTTCCATCTGCCTTTTGGAGCGTGGCCGCGAATGGCCGGTGGGAACTTTCCCCGACGAAACTGCTGGTGTTGTGGCTGCCCTGCGCGATGATATCAACCCCCTTGGGCTCTATGAGTTCCTGAACTACCAGGATATTTCCGTCATCAAGGGGTCCGGCCTGGGTGGGACCTCGCTGGTCAACGCCAACGTCGCCATCATTCCCGACCCCGAAGTATTCGAGGAGGCAAATTGGCCTCGAACCATCAAGCACGACGTTTTGCTGCCGTACTACCTGCGGGCGCGCCAAGTGCTCGCATCGAGCCCGCATCCCCACGCCATGGAACTGGCCAAAGTGCAGGCCATGGAACGTCGCGCGGTGGAATTCGGCGGTACCGCCTACCCGCTCAACATTAACGTCAATTTCACCATCGATGGTAAGAACCCTCATGGGGTTGACCAAAAGCCCTGTACGAACTGTGGCGACTGCATTACGGGCTGCAACGTGGGCGCGAAGAATACTCTTTACATGAACTATTTGCCCTTGGCTCGCAGCGCAGGGACAGAAATCTACACGCAAACCCAGGTTGATTGGGTGGAGAAACTCTCGGGCGGAGGTTGGCGGATTCACGGGACGCACTTCGCTAACGATCTGTCCAAGCAGTCATTTACTTTGGATGCGAAGAACGTCGTGCTTTCCGCCGGGGCCATTAACTCACCAGAAATCCTACTGCGATCGGAGATGCACGGGTTGTCCGTATCGCCGGTTTTGGGAACGGGCTTCAGCGGCAACGGAGATTTCTTCGGGCTGGCCTATGACGGAACCTACGTCGACAACGTGCTCGGGTACGGATTGAAGCCCCCGGTGGCCGGAGACTCCCTGCCGCCCGGCCCAACAATTGTCAGCGCCATTTCCTACAACGGCAACGTGCCGGTGGAGAACCGCTTCACCGTCGAAGACCTCTCTTTCCCCACCGCCTACGTTTTGGGAGCGAAGGGGGCCTTCGCCCTTCTGCATGGCGATGAGACGTACGCGGGGAATGAGGCTGCACAGCGCCAGCGCACTCTCAATGACTCCGACCTTCTGCACCCGTACCGGATTGACGGAGCATTAAATCACACCATGTTCTATTTAGTGATGGCTCACGACGACGCCCGCGGAACTATGGTGTTTGATTCCCACTGGTATGACCCTGACGGAAGCATGAAAATCCAGTGGGACGGCGCGGGACGGGAGATTATTTTCACGCGCATCAACGAGGAGCTGCGGCGGCACGCGCGCGCTCAGCAGGCCAACTTTATCTCCAACCCCCTTTGGAACATCTTCAAGACCCGGCACCTGGTCACTGCGCATCCGTTGGGTGGGTGTACGCTGGGAGAGGATTACCTCCACGGAGCCGCCGACGAGTTCGGTAGGGTATTTGCCGGAGACGGCAGTGTTCACGAAGGACTTTTTGTCTGCGATGGCTCCGTCATGCCTTCGGCGCTGAATGTAAATCCTTTACTGACCATTTCCGCGCTCACGGAGCGGGCCGTGGAAAGGAATATCCAGGCTCTGCAAGGGAATCCTTACCCCCAACCCAACAAGTCCGTGAGCCTGTCCACCATCGATCCGGTTCTGGTCTCAACTTACAGCGTGGGGCAGCTTGAGCCCCTCTTCCGGCGCTGCGCGTCGCTCGGCATCGACACCCTCATTAATCAGGGGGGGGCGCCGCAGATTGATGTGGCTTCACGCACGATTCGAAACGACCAATTCTGGAAGGGCTTCTTCCCCAAGGACAATATATTGAATGTCATGTCCTCGGTACTCTTCACGGGGTTTAAGAAAGAGTTCCACAAGGAGGGCGACAACTACACGGGAGTCACCAGCGACACCGACGACCACATCCATGCGCGAAACAGCCTGGAAGAAATCACGCTGGCAAAGCCTACCGGAACCCTCGAAGCGGGAAAATACATTCTGCTCAAATATCTGGACGCCCCCTGGACGGGATTTTACGACATTTTCAAGGTGATTAACCAGGACCTGCTGATCGGCCGCGTCTACCTGGGAGAATATCCGAATGGGATTCGCCAGATCACGTTTCCTATGACGCGGAAATACACCTTCGACCAGATGACGGTAAACGATCATCTGGCGCTCTACGCCTCCGGCGTTGTCCCCACCCCCCAAGACCTGCAAGGTGTGTGGAGGATGGACGTCATTTCGAACGCCAACCACGCGGGTGGGGTGGCGTACCTGAGCTTTGACGCCAAGCCCGACGGCCGCCTCGCCTGCCAATACCTCCTGATGGGTTTGATGGAAGGTCTGGTCTTGCCCACCTTCCTTCAGGACCATTTTCAGATGAACGACTTTACCCCTTTTCACGACGAGATTCGCAGGGTGGCGGCTGACTTCCTGGTGGGGAAATACATTACGGGCATCCCACCGGCCCTGGCGTCCGCGCTGGACAACTTATCGCTGGGAATCTTTCATGCCGACTCCGCCGGCAATTTCGGTTTCTATTACATGCTGACGCGGACCGATATGAAGGCCCTTCCCACGGAAGCTCTGCTCCGGCCGTTCCTGGATGTTTACCTGCCCGACGGCCTGAGCTTGACGTTTACCGAAGAAATGGTGGGCTGGTATTTCGAGGGGGGGACGACCCCGGTTCCGGGCCGGGCGGGAGATCTGACCATCGGCAGCAGAATCCCGGCAACCGGCACGCCTGCGGGTGGAGTGGCTTGCAAGTTTGATCTCCATATCACCGCTCGCGACATCAATGAGTTCATTGACGGTCCGGAACATGAAGCCCAAATGGAGGGCACAATCTCCTTTGGGGAGTTCCTGGGCCAACAGCAAGTGACCTACGTCGTCGATACACAAAACAGCCGGTTCAATTATCTGGAAGTCAATCCTGTGACCGGCGAAGGGATCATTCGCTATCACATCGTATTTTCATGGCCGAACGGCAGGCGCTTCTACCTCGAGGGAATAAAGTACATGCAGAAAGATAGCGGAGGCGGTATCCGCGGCATGCAGGAACTGCTCGAGGATTACACCACTCTTTACTGCCACATCTATGAAATCAAAGCGGGCCAACCTGACACTCAAGTGGGCCTCGGCTATCTGAAATTCCTGACCTTCGAGAACTTGGCTGCGGTGGGAAACATGGTGGGATTCCTGGCCTCGTTCCAGGTGACGGGCACGAAAGATCCCGTGATTCAAATGCAGGCCCGGATGCGCTTCATAGCTTTCACCGCTCAATTCGTCCAGCTTACCTACGACCCGTTGGCTCCGGATATTGGCAGCTTCGGCGACGACGTCCAGTTGGAGGTTCTGCGCGGGGCCGATACGCCCGATTATTTCAGCACCCAGCCCGAAGCGGATTTGCAGCAGATTCTTCTTAGTACCCCAACCCAACCGCTCGAATCACTTCTCAACACCGGGAAGGTCACGTTCGATTTTGAAAAGAAACGCATCTTCCGGGACTCCTTCTGGAAGGGTTCGTTCGCAGAAGATTCGCTTTTGGGATGGGAAGAGCGCGTCCGCGACAGTGTACTCGGGGACAAGGGCGTTCCAGCGGGCCAAATCTTCGCCGGCGGAAGTTTCTGGAAACGCTTTGACAAAGTCCAGGATGGAGTCGCCACCGGCTTGGTGGTGAACTATGAGATCCACCAACTTCCGGGCGATCCCCAGGTGCGCGAGGTCGTCTACCCGGATAACAATCGCGGGTATTTTAAGCAGGGCGACAATGTGCTCCTGCTCCATTACCTGAACGATCCCTACAAGCAGGTGTATGACACCATCAAGGTGATCGACGCTCGAAACGCGATTGGAGTAATGCACCTGGGGGACTTTCCCAATGGCCTGGAGTTTGCCACTTTCGTCATGGCCAGAAACAACTATCCTTTCGAAAACATGTCGGTGGAGGACCATCAACTGCTCTTTACCGACCCTCACACCCAAGTGCCCACCGCCGCCCAATTGCCGGGGCAATGGGCCGGCAACCTGATTTTTGTTGAGCACCCCAATAGCACCATACTCAATCAGCTCAATCCCGTCGTCTTCCAATTGGCTTTTTCCACCCAGGGAACCCAGTTGCAGGCCCACTATAAGTTCGGCCTGATCAGCACCGGGGCCCAGGTGGAGATGACTTCTGAATTCGTCCGGCTGAGCGATTTCACCGCCTTCCAGGGCGAAATCCGCATGATTGATAGCGATACCCTAATCGGCAAGTGGGTGGCGACAGACCTTTCCTCCCTGGCCGATCAGTTGCGTAACTTTGTGGAGCCCGGCTCGAACCAGATGACGTTCTATTACATCCTGACGCGGGTGAAAACCTAGTGGGCGCGCACTGTTTCGAATGCGGTCGCCCGGTGCACGTGGTGATGAGTCGTATTTGATTTTCTTCCCTCGCCCCTTTGGGGGAGAGGGGGGACCGCAAGGCGGTGGGTGAGGGGGTCGCCTCACGATGCGTCGCTTACTAATCAGCGCCTCCAAGGATGCAGTTGACAAGATAAAGCGGGATAAAGCGAGACTGGAGTGCTGGAACGAGTCGGTCTTCCGGTTGATGTACTCGCAGTCTGTCGCAAAGCGCGACCCGAATATTACGCACTTCTGCGAGTGCAGCAGGATCGATTTGGTGCTTCACCGGGGGAGCCAACGGGCATTCGTGGAGTTCAAATTCTACATTCACCGCATAAAGTACGACCCGTTTTCCAGGGAGAAACGCGGCATAAAGGGTGGCCCTGGCAAAAAGAACTTTGGGGAGTTTAAGCGCTGCGTGCAAACCCTCAAGCGGCGTGAGGCTCCTGGAGCTGTAAAGCTGGTGGCGCTATTCTATTCCGATCCAGCCGGTTCGACAGCAAAGCGAAGATACGATGACGACTATGGCGACCACCGCAAGCTCCAAAATAAATTAAATATACCGCTTCGGTTGCGGGCGAAACTTGGGTCATTTCTGTCCAACGGCTCCGATTGCAATGCAAGACTCTATGAGGTTGCGTAAAGTGCACGCTTTTGTTTGATTTTTCTTCCGATGAGTGGCGCAGCCATCAAAGCTCTTGTTTGCGCTACTTCGCGAAAAGGCGTGGTGGGTTGTGCCGGACGTGAAACCCCCTCACCCACCGCCTTGCGGTCCCCCCTCTCCCCCAAGGCGGGAGAGGGCTAATTTCATTATGAAGGAGGATATTTCATGGCAACGCTGACTGTCACCAATTGGTTCGGGGATGTCGTCTCGCATCCGCAAGTTGTGGTGGAAGCAAGTTCGAAGGAGGAGATCATCGCCATCTTGAAAGATCCCGTCAAGTACCCCTCCCCGGTTCGAGCCGTCGGCTCCAACCATTCCACTCCTCCCTGCGGAGCGGCGGACGGCGGGACCCTTATCAAGATGACGAACATGAACAATATCGTGAACATTTCGGATCAAACCGTTACGGCGCAGGCGGGGGCGATTTTGGTCGATGTCGCGCATGAACTGGAAAAGCGCCAAATGCAGTTTTACGTCAATACCGAGATTGGCAGTCTTTCCATGGGGAGCGCTGCCTGTGCGGGAACCAAGGACGGCTCTTTCTTTGGGGAATATGGCCAAGTGGGCTCGTATCTTACCGAGGTCGAGATGATTCTCCCTTCCGGTGAAATTCTGGAGGTGGACGAGAGCCAGCCGGAGTTGCTGCAACAGATTCGATCCAGTTATGGATTGTTCGGGATCGTGACCGCCGCCACCTTCCGCATCCGCCCCATCCTGCCCATGGCGGTTCACCATGAAACTTTCAAAATCCCTGATTTCCTTCAGAAGCTGCCGGAACTTTGGGCTCGCAACGAGTCCATGATGTATTACCTGTTCCCTTTCGACGACCTGATCACGGTGGAGTTCCGAAAGTACAATCCCGGCGCGTCAGGCAGCCCCAATCGCATCATCTGGCCGCTCCGCAACTACATGTGGGCAACCGCGGGGCCGAAGTTTTGCTATCAGGTCGATGGGGAAATCGCGGACAAGACCATCCGCTACGGGGTGATCGACAGTTTCTGCGCGCTGTGGCGTTTCAAGCTCGAAAACATCGTGGACAGCGACAACACCGTTGCCACTGACCAGATCATTCGCTATCCCAAGGTGTCAGACGACAGTCGGTACACGTTCAGCCTGTGGGCATTTCCTGAGGAACAGTACGCCACAGTGCTGCCGGCATATGTGCAATTCTGCAAGGACTACTATCAGCAGAAAGGTTATCGCACCAATATGCTCAACGTCGGGTATCGCATTTCCAAGGATCAGCAATCCCTGTTGTCGTATTCCTACGACGGCAACGTGATGACCGTGGACCCGGTTTCCACCGCCAATCCCGGTTGGGAGGACTTCCTGGACGCCTACAACGTTTTCTGCGCCGCCCGAGGTGGAAAAGCGCTGCTGAACCAAACTGCCCGGCTTAAACGATCGCAAGTACAAAATAGCTTGGGCGATCGATTGAAGAAGTTTGCCGCAGTAAGGAAGACGTACGATCCCGGCAACCGGCTGCTGAATAGCTATTTCCAGGATTTGCTGACGTATTGAGGATGCCGTGCGCCTATGGGGTTGGCACGGTTAAGGAAAGGTAGCGTGGACCGGTTTTTCAGGGCCGCGGTCTTTCCTTGTCCATGGGGACGCATCCCCGTCCATCCACCGACCCCTGAACCTCGTGAGAGCTTTGGTTTAGTCGTGATTGGAATCCACGGAAACGATAGGCCCCGATGATTCACTAATCCGGAAAGGGCTGAATTATTCGGCCCGTGATTGACGCGTAGGGGCGGTTCGCGAACCGCTCCTATTCTCTGGTGCGTAGGTTTCACCTACGGCTAACGATGTTGTTCCCCCGCGGTGAACTTCGTGGCGGCGGTTTTCAGCTCGATGGACGCGAACTCGCATACTGGCGTAAACCATGGATACCCGACGATCAGCGCCGCTCCTCTTCACGTTGGTCGGCGCACTCGCACTGCTCTACCCGATAACCACGGTGACTCGCACGCCCGGGCAGAGTGCCGCAACGGCAACAAAGACGCCCACAAGCAGGCCTGAGTCACCGGAGGGTAAGCCTGCCAGTCTAGAATTCCCCACTGCCAATGACCTCGTCTCCGAATTTCTCTTCAGCCACACGGGGGATCAGGCGGATTCATTAGACCGCCAATGCGAGGCAGATTATAGTATCGATTTTCTCATTGCTACGGTGCCCGATCCTGTCAGCTCCCGCTTACCCCGCTCCTTTGACAGCTTTGTCGAGTCCGTGGAAAGCGCTGCGGAGGCGTCAGGTTACACGCCCGATCGTTTTGCATTGCCGTGGTTCGAGAAGGGGAAAGGAGCCCAGGACAATGTCCCCTGGTGGCAGGAAACACTCTATGAGTCGGTGCCCGGCCTGATTCTGTTCCGTGACCCGCAAAACCACAAGCTCCTGCTCGTCTTTCTGGTGGGGGAAACTCCGACCACGGGCATTTACAAAAAGGCCATGTTCTCCGCGCTCGAGCAGATGGCACAGTTCTACCCTTGGGATCCTAGACACTCCAAGCTGCCACCACGCTTTCCCCAAGTGGAGAGATCGGGACCGATGGATACCTTGCGCGTCATGGGACCGGCTTTCTCGGGTTCGGCCGTGTCATTACGCTTTGTCCTGGACCAGTGGAGAGAGTTCCGCAACGATATCGCCAGCGTGCAATTTCAAATCATTTCCGGGACGGCCACCGCCATCGATGCCAATAGGCTTGCGCAAGCTGCCCGGGGTAAGGCGCGCTTTCAGGCCACCGTGCCACCTGATAATGAAACGCTCCAAGCTATTGCTTGCTACATTGACGGCCTCGGCTATCACAAAATTGCGATACTGACCGAGGGCAACACCGCGTATGGGCAGAACTTTACGAATCAAAGTGCTCCGGGGAAAGTAGCAAAGGGTCGAAACCGCGGGGGCTGCGAGAATGGGCGAAGCGCTCCGGAGATACTGAGCTTGCCCTTCCCCATGCACATCTCGCGCTTGCGCGCCGCAGCCGGCAAGGCGACACCCCAGCAGGGGCAAGCAGGGACTGGAACCGGAAGCAGCAACCCGGCGTCAGGCCCCCTGGCGCAAGAAAGCGCCGCTGAGCCGCGCGAGGTCCTTCCCTCCTTTTCGGATTTGAGTGTTCAGTCGGCGGAATTGACGCTCGCAAATCTTCTCTCTACCATCGCCCGCGAGCAGTACAACTACGTCGGAATTGTTGCCACCGATGTGCGCGACGTGACTTTCCTGGCGCGTGAAGTGCGGGAGCATTGCCCTGCCACCGTCCTCTTCACGCTCAACTCCGACCTTCTCTACGCCTACCCGGATGTCAATAGCGCCACCCGCGGCATGATTATCATTACGCCTTATCCGCTCTTCAATCTCGAGCAGCTTTGGACCTATGCCTACGGTGGGGGAAAATCGCGTCTCCAGTTCTCGAATCAGGCCGCGGAGGGCGTCTACAACGCGACTTTGGCTCTCCTTGGTCAAGATGGAAAGTTGGTGGATTATGGAAGGCCCTTGGCGGGGCTCGCAAGTGCCCAGGGCCCTTTACAAACCAAGCCGTCTCTCTGGGTCACGGCCGTCGGAAACAGAGAAACCCTCCCGGTCAGGTTATTGGAGTGGGAGGACGACAGCAATTATACGTATTCACCTGGTTCGTCGACTTTGGTAATGACACCTTTGGGAAAGCCCCGCGAAGGCGTTGTGCCAAAGCCCGCAGCCGGCAACCTTCCGGAGGAAAAGAAGCCTTTGGGGAAGCCCAGCGTGGGCCGCGGAATCTATGCGGAGAATTCCGTCGTTGCGGTCATCATCCTCAGCATCTTTCTCTCCGCCTTTTCACTTCTGATCGTCAGCCAGTATTGGCGGCCCGAGAAGAGAGGGGCGGGCCGGATTTCCGCCCTCTTGGGAGATGCCGCCTCTCCGGCGTATTGGTCTGAATGCCGTCTGTTTCTGCTCTGTGGCAACGTGAGCTTGCTGGCATTTTATGTTGTTGCCGTGGCGGACTTTTGTCTTCCCTTCATGACGGGAAGAGCATTGCACAGCGGCATTCGAACCACGGCGACTTCTATCGTCGGGGTCGTCATCGCGATAATAACTGTTCTCTTATTGCTCCTGGCAACCCATACGCTCGTATCTGCCTTTCGCCATGCCCCTTCCGACCAGCGCGGTTCGGCTCCCGAGGTGGTTTTCTTCGCGCTTTTCGGCTGCGGATTGGTCTTCATTCTCGCTGGGCTCTTGGCGGTTACGTGGGTTTTAAATGTCCAGGTATCTCCGGCCAGCGGGCTCTTTAATCATCTCCGCTCATTTGACCTGCGCGGCGGTCTTTCACCCCTCCTGCCGCTTTTCTGTGTGGCGTTGGGGGCGTGCCTCTGGGCGTTGTGTTCCTACCGCCGGCTGCGACTGATCGACGTCCTGCGCGCCACGGGGACGGCCGAGAGACCGCATTCCTGGCTGAGTTTCGTGTCCCTCGACGTGCGCTCGTTCAGCGGGGTCCGCGAAATCGAGAACAGTGTGAAACACATATTGGAGAGCTCCTCCGTAATCTCGCTGCGGGGATACTCATTGCTGCTGACTATTTGTCTGCTGGTGGGACACTATTTCTTTGATCGGCGATTGGTTCGGGCGCTCGAACCGCGGCCTTATTACTGGGTATTCGAGGCGGCATTCATCATTGTCTATTGGGCCCTACTCATGGAATTTCTCCGCCTGGTTTTTGCCTGGCGAAGCCTGCACTTGCTTCTGCAACGGCTTTCCTGGCATCCGCTGCTGGCCGCCTTTAAGCGCTATCGAGAGTTGCACCCGAATCTCGCAAAAATGAATCTCACCCATCCGCCCTCGTTCTTTGCCGCACTGGAGTCCTCGGTGGACCAGTCGGGCCGCCTGCTGCGCACGGCCAGAACTCTGGCGCAGTCGCCTGATATCGACGAGGGCCTGCGCGAATCATTGCGCCACTCGATTCCGGAATGGGAAGCCCAGTTCCAAGGCGCCGCATCACAGGTTTGTGAGGCTCTGCGATTGCAATGGACGGACGATTCCCGTACCGAACCGCTTTCACCCGCGGAGATGGTGCGCAAGAAGCGCGCCAGCCGCCTCGAAGGCAATTGGCGGCAATCCCTCAAGTCCCGTTGCCACGCCCACCACGCCCTCTTCCGGCTCTTGCAATCACTGGGAAAATCGATGGAAGGGTACTGGTCTCCCCCCCACGCGGAATGCGCCCCTCCGGCTCCAGCGCCGGGGGCCAAAGAGTTCTTCGATCAAGTTGAGGAATTCATCGTCAGCCGCCTGGTCAATTTCCTGGCCATCGTGTTTCCTTCACTTCAAAATCTTGGGATCTTTGTTCTCGCCGGACTTTTGCTTATGCTGCTGGCCGTCACTTCTTATCCGTTTCAGCCGAGAAACGAATTTCTTTTCTTCAATTGGGTGGTTATCTTGTCCTTCATAGGGACAGTGTTTTGGATTTTTATACAGATGGATCGGGACACCGTATTGAGCTTGCTCAACGACACCAAGCCCGGCCAAATCAATTTCAGCCGTGAGCTGGTGCTTAGAACACTCCTTTACGTCGCCGTCCCGCTTCTGGCTTTGCTCGGTGCACAGTTTCCCGAAAGCTTGCAGCAGATTCTTTCAGTCTTCACCACCGCCGCGGGAAGTCCTTGAAACGCCGTGCCGGTTCCCCCATGAAGGAAGAACCTAGCGCGGACTTCTCGCCGCGCATGGACACCCTTAATGATTGCCGGAAGGTCGGGGCTTTACAGGCTGCGGAAAAAGCCACTGGTGCTGTCGCGATCATCGCCACCCCTGTTCAGAACCACCCCGGCGCTCGATGCGCCACCCCTTTTCATCTGAGGAGGGGAGCATTTTAGGCAACTCCCCTCCTGATTCAGGAGGGGTGGCGCGTCGAGCGCCGGGGTGGTGATCCGCGCCGGGACGTTTTTCCGCAGCCTGTAAAACCCCGCCCCTGTAGACCCGTGGTTAGAAATCCAGGTTAGCGGCTGCCATGGGGCGGCGCCCCAACCCCGCCGAAATCTATGGAAAGGCCGGATAATGCCGAATACAATCATCTGTTTTGCAGGTTTAAATGAGGATACTGACATCCAGCGCATCACCCAAAGCCATAATCTGGGTTGTCCTATTCCTTCCGGCAGCCCTGGGCTTGGCGCTGCCTGGTCCGCAAAAACTGGATCGCGAGAAAGCCCTTAGCCAGGTGCGGGTTGATGTTAAGGCACATCGCCTGGACGACGCGCTGCGCCTCGTGAGGCAGCTTGTGAGCCAGGACCCGCACGATTTCGAGGCGCGGAATTGGGTCGCGCGGCTGCAGAGCTGGAAAGGCAATTTTAAGGAGGCGGAGCAACTTTACCGGCGTGTCCTCGCCGACCATCCCGGTGATGTGGAAGCCGAAATCGGCCTTGCCGATGTGCTCGGGTGGCAGAAACGCTACCCTGCCGCAATTGAAATCCTGAAGAGCTTGGAGAGCCGGGATCCCAACAATCTGGAAATCCTCAGCCGCCTCGGCCGACTGTACTTCTGGCAGCATGACAGGCTCGATGCCCGGCATTATTTCCACCGGGTGTTGCAAATCGATCCTGGCAACAAGGAAGCTCGCAGCGCGATCAGAGACATGGAAGGACAAACCCCATTCCACTTGGAATCAGGCTACCTCTTCGAGGGATATAACTTCGTCTCCAATACGAATGGGACGCAGACGCAACTTGTGTACAAGGACTATGATCGCAAAACGCTGCTCGCCGGGTTCCAATTTCAGAACAAGTTCGGCCAAAATGATAGTCTGTTTACCCTGGGCGGAACCTACCGGGTGTTGAAACGGTCTTATCTCCGAGGTGAATTCACCGCAGCGCCCAAGAGCCAGACGGTGGTTCCCAATCAGGATTACTCGGGGGAAGTGACCCAAGGCCTCGCGCATGGAGTTGCCATGGGGGGAGGATTTCGCTACCTGATTTTTTCCGCAGGCAAGGTCCAAATACCCACGGCCCAGATGGATTGGGATATAAAGCCCAAGTTACATTATTATCTCCGCTACACTCCTGCCGGGACGCAGTTCAATGGAATACCCGGAAGAGTTTGGAACCAGGGAGGGTGGACCAAGCTCGTTTGGGACACCAACCGCTTCTTCAGTCCTTATGCCATGGTTGGGATGGGTGCAGAGAGCTTTGCCCTTCCTTCATCCGAGCAATTAGGCCTCTTCCACGCCCACACCTATGGGGGAGGTGCGGAAGTTCGCTTTTCAGTAAAGCAAGGACTGCACTTGGGATATTTTTACCAGCAGCGGTCGCGAGGTCAGGTAGAAGACTGGCTTGGTATTTCATATTACGTTAATTTTTGAAACGCCTTTGCGGCGCAGGGTGCCAATCCTGCGATGCCGCGGAGTGCGCGGCGATAATCCAGCAAAGCGCTACGTGTTGTGCTAGCATCAGCGCCAGCTTCAATCGGGGGTTCCAGATAGAACTGTCATCGGGCAGTATCTCCAGACAAGCTGACAATCGAATCGAGGAGGCGCAGCCATGAGACGGGTATGGGGATTGACCCTTCTGGTAGGGGCCGGCGTGGGGCTCTTTCTTGGGCCGCAACGGGTTCTCGCGCAGGCTTGCAAGGATGAGGCATCCATGGTGGAGGGGTCCAAGCAGGCCTTGGTGGAACTCACCGAGACCGTGAAGAAGGAAAGCCTTCCGGATTTTGAACGTAATAACCATCAGAAGAGCGCCGTGAACAAGCTCACTTTACACACCAGCATGTTGGGGGAACTGGTGAGCTGCCTCGCCAAGGCCGCGCAAGACACCGCTGCGCCCAAAGCCGATGTCGAGGCGGCGAGAGCCCAGCACGATGCCGTTGCCAAGTTGCAGGAAAAGCTCCAGCAGGCACGAAACGCCATCAAAGACGCGCAAGCGTCAAAGGACGCGAAATCTCTTGTCGAGAAACTTGACTTGACGTCATGAAGACCGATGGCTCCGCCGCCTGGCACGGCGCGCGGTCACGAAGAACTATTGCCCGACCGCAAAGGTCAATGGGTCAAGACGCCGCGCTAGACAGAGATAGATAACATGTAGCGGCGCTCGATGAGCACCGAACCGCGGCCGTCGACCGCAGCCACAGACCACCGCGCCCCCCCCCCATCCGGACAACCACCCCTGTGCCCATGGCGCCCCCCCTCCGGAATCAGGAGGGGAGCTACTAAAGAACTCCCCTCCTCATCTGAGGAGGGGTGGCGCTGACAAGCGATAAAGGGATGCTGCTCTAAATGACCGCGCCGGCGAGTTTCGCCGCAGCCTGTAAGGTCCCGCCCTTCTATAACCATAAATAATCGTGCTTCTTAATGCCAAGGCACTCGGAAGGCAAAGACTTCCGTAGATGTCAAGAATTGGGACACTTTGTCTACCCCGGAATTTCTCCCTCCTAACATTAAAAAATATTCATGTCGTTTAGAGCACCCGCCGATAACACATATGAACGTCGAAAGCGGCCGGAGCAAGTGACGTAGTTGAAAGCGGCACGGCCAAACGGTGGGAGAATAAAATGAGCGCCCTGCACCAAATGGTTCCAATGTTCTTCGCGATTCAATTCGTCATGGTTCTGGCCGCACTGGTCGCCGCGATGCTGTTCGCCACCCCGGAATTCTCACTTCCCGCCAAGAGGTCTTCTCGGCGCGTGATGGCGCGGCCCATAGCGGGCCCGCGCGCATAATCCACAATTCAATCCCAGCATGGAAAGCTCCTTTGCGAAAGGGATGTGCTGCAAGCAGCTTTTCCATGATTTCGCCAAGGCCGTCGCGTGAGAGGCTACATGTGGCTGGGTGGTGCGGATATGCTCTGGCGGGTTTTGATCGAATGGTCGACTTCAGCTACCGCGTAGCGGTTTGGTCCAAGGCAGTTAACGGAGATCTCTCCCTTAGCCGCTGGAATCGGCATGGTCCAAAGTGTCAGACTGATCTGTAATGCGCCGCTGCCGACGCTCAGACAGCGCAACAACCGGCGGCCCGCTCAGTATTCGCGCGTGGTCACGATGCCCGGCTGCGGCACAGGATATCTTCCGTTGGCGTCAGCAATCAACGGAGCCGGTGAATCCATGGTGAACTTGTCCACGCCCGGCGCCATTTCGTCCTCGCAGTTCAGCATCTGGTCAAACGTGATTTCCCGGCCGGTGTGGGCGGCCATGCGGCCCATGCTCGAGACGAGGCTGGCTTCCACCCCGCGTTTAACCTCGTTGTAGGGCTTGTCGTCTCGCACCGCATCCACCAAGTCGTTCCATTCGTTTTGATAAGGGTCCTTCTCCTCAGGGTCCACCTTGGATTCCCAAATCGTGTCTGCGGTCGTCATCTGACCCCGAAGTAGGCTGGAGGGTTGCCCACAATCACCGTGCTTGGAAGCGATCCCCATTCCTTTGGTGCCGTGCAGGTAGCTGGCATAGATCTCCTCGCATCCCGCTATCGTCCGCCCGTCGAAAAAAAACTTCGTGCCATCGGCATACGTATATTCCACCGAATACGTATCGAAGTTCTGATCGACATACGTGACTCCCTCGGGACTCTGGCGGTAATGGCGGCCCCCCAGTGCCTGCGCCTTGACCGGCCACTCGTTTTTCATCCATCCGAGATGATCGACGATGTGGATATAAAAGTCGTTGTAGCAGCCGCCGCTAGCCCAGATGAAGCTGTGGAATCGCTGTACCTGGTAGAGGAGATCGCTGATCCCGGCAGGTTTGGGAAGCGAGGAGAAATATCCGCCGGGCCCATGCATGCGGTAGCCCCTTTGGAGGATGATCTGGCCGATCTCGCCGTCATGGACGCGATGGGCCAGTTCCTGGAGCGCCCGGCTGTGACGCGACATCAATCCCACCCCTACCTTGAGGTTCTTGGCGGAGGCGTCTTGCGCAAGGCTGAACATGCGTTTGCTGGTGGGGCCATCGACCGTGACCGGCTTCTCCATGAAGACATTAAGGCCCTTCTCGATGGCGTAGGTGAAATGCACCCAGCGAAACGCCGGTGGCGTGGCGAAAATGGCGATATCACCCGGCTTCAAACAATCCATCGCTTTCTTATAGGCGTCGAAGCCGATAAACTGGCGATCCGGCGGAACGTCCACCTGGCTTGCGAACTTCTGCTGCAGATTGTTCAGGTCTTTATCGAGCCGCGCCGGGAACACGTCTGCCATGGCGACCAGCTTGATAGGACCGCGCTTGACGGAGAGCGCGTTGGCCGCTGCCCCGCCGCCTCGTCCGCCGCAGCCGATCAGGGCTACCTGGATCAGGTCGGTGCCAGCAGCGTGGACGGGGGGAATGGCCATGTTGGCCAAAGCCGAAGCCGCAGCCAATTTACCGGCGGTGGCAAAGAATTTACGACGGGTAGTCGAGGTTGGAATGGAAAAGTTCATGGCAGTGCACCCCCTCCGCAACGTATCGTTGCCTTTTCGCTGGCGGCCGGAAGAAATCCCGGCGCGTGGTACACAATTCTAGCGTGAGTTCCCTCGCCGTCAAGAATAATCTTACCCAACCGCGGAGCCGGCCCCAGCTTGGCGATTCACGTCATCTCATAGCTCTAGTACCGCAGGGCTCCGCTCGCCCCGCGCCCGCCCACCCTTCCCCCTCTAAGAACAACCTTCCCCCATCCATCACGACCCTTCGGGCCGCCTGGGAGCTTCCACAACTATATCCTTAACAACAGTTGCCTTATATGCTAATAATACGGTTGGGGAGAGAATCATGGCGGCAAACAAGAAAGCAACAATTGTAGCGAGCCACCTCACCATTGGATACTGGATGCGGCTTGTTTCCAACCATGTCTCTTACGCATTCGCGCGGAGGTTAGAAGCCAGCGGCGTTACGGTGGCCGAATGGGTCATATTGCGGGAAATGTACGATGGCGACAATGCCACTTCGCCGAGCGTCGTTGCGGAGCTAACCGGCCTTAGCCGAGGTGCGGTTTCGAAGCTCATGAGCAGGCTTCTGCAAAAGGGCTTGGTCACTCGTAAGGAGTCCACCCGTGATCGCCGTTATCAAGACATCGAACTCACTCAAGCTGCCATCTCGATTGTTCCAAAACTGGCAAAGTTGGCAGACGAGAATGATGAACAGTTTTTCGGTGTCCTTTCAAAATTCGAGCGAAAGATTCTGACCGAGATACTGATGAAAACAGCGGCTCTCCATAAGCACACTCAAATGCCTATCGAATAAGAGGAGAAGCAAATCACCGAGCTCGTTTAGGACTGGAGCAGCCCACAAGGGTCAGAATTTCTGATGCTACGAATCGTCAGTGCACAGACGGAGGCGCCCGCCGACTAGCAACCCAGTTCCGCAGGTTTTCCAAGCCCTCACGCTTGGGAAGGCGTGAGTAGCTGCAAATGAAGCCAAAAAGAGACTGAACAATACAAAGGAGAAACGAAATGTCAACTGTTCTGCCAACGATCCCACCGGACAACCCCAAACGCAATCTCACCCTGGCGCAACCCGACAACCTCCCTCACATCGGTCTGGTCGGCGATACCTACACCATCACCGTGACCGGCGAGCAGACCGATGGACGCTTCTGCGTAATTGATATGTGCATCCCGCCAGGTGGCGGGCCGCCACCGCACCGGCATGACTTTGAGGAGACCTTTATTCTGCTCGAAGGTGAGATGGAAGCAACCTTCCGCGGCAAGAAGTCGATCGTGCGCGCTGGCGACACGCTGAACATTCCTGCCAACGCTCCCCATCAGTTTCACAACACTTCCACCAGGCCGGTACGCATGCTCTGTATCTGCTCTCCGGCGGGACAGGAGAAATTCTTCCTGGAGGTTGGGGTGCCGGTCGCCACGCGTACGACACCCCCGCCGAAGCTAGACGAAAAAGACCAGGGCGCATTTATCGAGAAAGTTAAAGCGCTCGCACCCAAGTACCGCACTGAATTATTAAGGGAAGCGTAGCTGGTGCAGTGTCCATCGGGAGCTACTGTTGGCAAGACGGTCTTTACGCTGCGTGCAACCTGAAATGCAGGCGGGAGGCGTCCCAGGAGCGGATGATGCCGCCAGCCGACTAGCGGTACCAGGTATGGGCCGCGGTCGACGCCCTGCTGAGGGCCTTTCAGAAAGTGGGAGGCTTGCTCGAAGCTCGACTCAGAATCTCCGGCAGACCCGGGTTGGGTATTGCGCTGGACGAGGAAATCGCTTACATATTTGCGCGACCCCCATTTCATCCCACCGTGCCTCCTATCCCGGTAATTTTCCAACGCCATTGGATTTTGGCGACGCAGAGGCGCGGAGCTTATCGACTTTGATTATTCCCATGCCCTCCTGGATGACGAGCAAGCAATTGACCTCAATGCCGGAAAAGGATTCCTCTCCACCGGAAGGCCAACGGATGGCGATCAGATCAACCTTGCCAGCCCGGCCTAGACCAAAATGCAGTCTAAAATCGTTCTGCGAGATGTAGCTGCCGCCACTCATAACCTCGTCGATTTGCGAGTGGCTTCCGGTTTGAACCTTGACCCTGGCGCCAATGGCAGTGCGGTTGGACTTGGTGCCGACGCACTTTATTTTGATCCAGTTGTCCCCTGTCTGGCAGTCGTTGCGCAGCAGCGACGGCGCCTGATTCATGTTATTCACGAGGATATCCACATCGCCGTCGTTATCGAAGTCGCCGAAGGCGCAGCCGCGACTCGTGCGCGGCGCAGTAATCCCAGGACCCGCCCGGGCGGAGACGTCCTCAAAGTGGGCCTTCCCGAGGTTCCGGTAAAGGACCTTAGCTTCCTCGAAGTTTATGGCTAACTTCCGGCCACTGATCTCGGGGAATACGTGTCCGGTGGAAACGAAAATGTCGCGCCAGCCGTCATTGTCGAAATCGCAGAGGCCCGCGCCCCAACCCACAGTTTTGGTGATGGCCCCGAGGCCCGCCTGGAAGACCGCATCGTAAAACGTGCCATCCCCGTTGTTGTGATAAACGCTCATGCTTTCGTCGGAGAAGTTCGGTTTGACAATATCGAGCCAGCCGTCGCAGTCATAATCCCCGACCGCGATCCCCATCCCCCCCTGGAGTTTGCCGTCTTCACTCAGAGCGCAGCCCGCGGCCAGGCCGATTTCGCTGAAAGTGCCATCGTGGTTGTTGTGGTAAAGGAGGCTTGGACCCTCGTCGCACGAAACGTAGATGTCCGGCCAGCCATCGTTATCGAAATCGGCCGCAACCGCCGACATGCCGTAAGAACCAACGGGCACCCAGTGATCGTTGACCGAGGTTGGGTCCAAAGGACCGCGCGGATTCGTGACTCCCGCTCCTTCCGAAACATCTTCAAACGTTCCATCGCCGCGGTTGTGGTAAAGGATGTTGGTCCCGCCACCCAGTCCCTGCGGCCCGCAGGCGACCGGGATGTCATAAAATGTGCAGAATTTATTGGCGCCCGGCGGAGGCATGAAATCCAGGTCGAAGTTGACATAGTCGGCGACGAAGATATCCAAATTCCCATCCCGATCATAATCAAGAAAGCAACAGCCGGTATTCCACCTCGGATGGGGACCCTTCTGAACGAGTCCAGCCTTCTCGGTTACATCAGTGAACGTTCCATCCCCATTATTATGATAGAGCACATTCTGTCCCCAATAGGTAACGAAGAGATCGTCAAATCCATCATTGTCGTAATCCCCGATGCAGCAACCCTGTCCCCATCCGGTGTGGACCAGCCCGGCTTTGGCGGTCACGTCGGTAAACGTCCCGTCGCGGTTGTTATGAAAAAGAAAGTTTGAGGGAGGAGGGCCAGGTGGCAGAAACTCAAATCTTGTCCCATTAACCATAAAGATATCCACCCACCCGTCGTGGTCGAAGTCGAAAAAGGCCACGCCGCAACCCATCTCGTCCATCAGGTAGCGTTTGGTGCGAACGCCTCCGTAGACATTGAGGGCATTGCCGAGGCCGGCCTCCCCCGCCACGTCAACAAAGGAGAAGCCCAAAGGGCTGTGGGAGTAGACGGGGCGGCTCCTTGGGGGACTCGATGAACGGCTGGCGGGAGCCGGTGGCAAGGATTGGGGAGGGGAAAGGCCAAGCAATTGCCCTGCCTGGGTTGTCCCGCATGATGCGGCAAGCAGACGCAACAGATCTCGACGCGAGAGCCGCGCCGGTCTGCGAATTAAGGGTCTGTGACTCCCTGCCATCGAAACCACCCAGTGCAATCAGGCGCGTGCTCGCGCGGGGTAAAGCTGCTCATCCCTAATGATTTTGCCAGTCATGGGTGTGTTTCACAACCGCATTCAAGTTGTCTTGCGCCGCCAAAAACTGCGGATCGATCTTCAAGGCTTTTCGGAAGACAAAAACCGCCTGGCCGTAATCACCTTTGGCCGCTAAGGCGAGGCCCAAGTCATTATACGCCTCGGCGCAGAGAGGCCGTAAACGGACGGCATTTTGGAATCGGGCGATGGCCTCTTGCCAATCCTGCTTCTGGTACTGGGCCTTGCCAAGATGGAATTCAGCTTCGTAATCATTGGGGTGCAGTTGCAGGGCTTGGCGAAACTCGGCGATGGCCTCTTCCGTGTTTCCCTGGTTCAACAACGCCTCTGCCAGCCGCTCATGCGCCTTGGCCCAGGAAGGCTCAAGCCTCACCGCATCCTGGAATTCCGCTCCGGCTCCGGGCCCAGCGCCTTTTTCTAATGCCAAGTCGCCCCTATTGATTGCGGCATTGGCGGCCGCTTTCTGCTCCTGCTCGGCGTTTAGTTTCGTAGCAAGACCCAACTCCGAAGCAGCCTCTTCGTGTTTGCCCATGTTATCCAAGGCCATACCCAAATCGTGATGAGCGCTGCCCGAATTGGGATCAAGGCTTACGCCTTTGCGCAAATGGACGATGGCTTCAGGGTAGGATTGGTTTTTGATCAAGACACTTCCCAGGGTCGTTTGTGCCGCAGCGGAGTGGGGATCAGCATCAATGGCTTTTCGTAATTCTTCGGTTTCCTTTTCCATCTCCCCAATTTTTCCGAACGCGATCGCCAAGTCGTAATGCGCCTTTCCCAAGTTAGGTTGAAGTTTGATCGCGGTCTGAAGTTCCTGAATGGCCTGCTCGGTGTTGCTCTCGAGTAAGGCCGTCCCCAGATTAGCGTGGCCTTCGGCATAGTCTGGCTCGTAATGAACTGCCTCTCGAAACTCGGCAATGGCTTCGTCGCCTTTGCCGAGTTGAGTGAGGACCAGACCCAGGCCATTATGAGCCTCATAGAAGTCTGGGGCCTCACGAAGGCACTCATTGAATTCGGCGATGATCTCGTTCGGTCGTGCGCCGTTTCTGGCTAAAAGCTCCCCGATAACAAAATGAGCCTCGGGAAAGTCCGTCTTCCCGCCCAGCGCATGCCGGGTTTCGTCGATGGCCTCATAGAGGTCCGCCGCGCCGACAACCTCCTGTGAATCGAGATCGAGTCCCTGCTGAAACTGGACGAGTGCCGGAGAAATCCGGCCAGTCTTGAGCAGGACGACGCCCTGGGAGATAAAGGCTGGAAGGTAATTGTGGTTAAGGCTAATTGCGCAGGCTAAGTTGTCAAAAGCCTCGAGGTCGTCCCCCTGCTCTTTCCGGACAATCCCGAGGAATGCGTAGGCCTCCATATCGCCGGGGTCTAACTTGACAGCCTTCTGAAGTTCGGCGGGTGCTTGGGCCTTTTGGCCTGAATACCAAAGCGCGACACCCAAGTTATAGTGCGCATGGGCGGATTGGGGATTCAATTCAAGCGCCTTATGCAGCGCCTCGATTGCCCCTGGAAGATTGCCACCCCGGCCCAGGGCGAAGCCCAGCAGGTTGTACCCTTCGGCAAAATGAGGGTCGATTACCACGCACCGCCTGAATTCCCTGGCAGCTTCCGTCGGATTGGGTTGCGCGAGCAGCGTGAGGCCTTGCTTGAAATGCTCCGCCGCCTCGGGCTTGGGCGCAGGTTGGAGAGTGCCTGGCCGACGAGATGAAGCCATTTGATGAAGCGTCGATCCCAGATTGTCATAGACTTCTCCCAGCTCCGGTTTCGCTCGAATGGCTTTCTTGAATGCCTCCACGGCTTCCGGCAATTCCTCTTTCTGCCTTAGGGTCTGGCCCATACGCAAGTAAGCGAAGGAGGCAACTTGGGGAGAGGGATTCTGGGCTAGCCCTTCACGAAACTGGGCGAGCGCAGCATCGGGATTGCCCGCCCGTCGTAACATGACTCCCAGCAGAATGTGGGATTCTACGTCATGAGGTTGAAGGGCAACGGCCTTCTGGAGGACCTTGACCGCTTCTCCAAAATCACCTGCTTTGCCCAAGGCAGAACCCAAATCATTGTAAGCCGCAATCAAGTCGGGTTTGAGAGCAATGGCTTTCCGGTCCTCCTGGATGGCCTGTGTCAGGTCGCCATTCCCGGCGTAGTAGACGCCGAGGCCGTGATGGGCTTCCGCCGACTGGGGATTGGCCTTTAGAACCGCCTGATACTCGGCAACTGCTCTCTTATCTTCTCCGGTCTGCTGCAACTGGAGAGCCAAGGTCAGGCGGGCGTCTTCGTAATCCGGCTTCAGCTTAAGGGCTGTCTCGAGTTCTTCGATAGCTTCCGACGCCCTTTGTAAGTCTGCCAGCGCGCGGCCCAGCAAATAATGAGTTTGCGGATTTCTCGGCTCAAGCCTTAAAGCCTGGCGGAAGGCAGCAACGGCTTTCGGGTTCGCATTCAGTTTCGTTAGCGCTATCCCCAGGCCCACATAAGCGTTTACATTGCCTGAATCGATAGATATTGCCCGATCGAACTCGGCAGCGGCGCCCTTCCAATCAGTTCTCTTAAGCAGTACTACGCCTTGGCGATAATATTCTCCCCCGGGAGTTGATTGTGGCGATGCGGGGCTGGAGGCGAGGATGAGCAGGCCTGCCAGTAAGGTTGTGGTCGCGCGGAAGGCGCAATACGAGGGTCCCAATATACGCTTTGTGCACATTGGATTGCGGTAGGATGCGCGGCTTCCAACGCCCCAACGCATCATCAGGGTCCACACATTTTTCCCATCCGGCAGACAGACGATATCTTATCAGATATCGTTTGTCTGCCAGAATCTCGCCGCGCCGGCTCAGGTCAGACGGATAGCAAGGGCTCAGCCTTGGTTAGTGGGTTTCATGCAGATTCAACACGATTTCATGGCTTTGGCCGGGTGCAAGATCCTGGGTAGTCCCTCCCAGATGCACCACGATCTTTTGGCAAGCCGGGTCGCGGAGCGCCGCGACTTTTAGCGTTGCCTTATTGCCCTCCGGGGCGACTTTCAGTTCCAGCATCAGGGGTCCAAAAGGCGTGACGAGGCCGTTCAGGCGGGTTGTCATCCCCGGCTTCAACCATTCCGCGGGAAGGCCTTCGAACAGATGAAGTTCCGCGCCGCGGTCAAATGCCAGGAGGTGGCCTACCAAGCGAATGAACTCGGCTGCGGCGGAAACGTGAGGCATGTCGCCGCTTCCCCGGTCATAGGGGAAGACCTCACACTGTTTAATCTGATGGGGTGTTTCCTCGCGAAAATTCCACACGGGCGAGGCATGATCGGCGAAGGCGTAGAGCAACCGGGCGGCTTTCTGCCCTTCACCAAGCCAGAGCCAGTCGTGCCCGTAGAACGAACCACATTGGGCCCAGATGCCAATCCATCCGCTATCTGCCACGATTCCGCCCTCGACTTCGTGTGCCTCCAGCATCTTGAGTGTCCCGAGCATCAGGGGGTCGTCTTTGGGAAAAATGCGTCCGGGGTAGACCCCCTGGCAAAACGCCCATTGCCCGCGGGTGGGATGCTCGGGTACAGCCGGCCCCATGACCGCCGGGATATAGCGGTTTCCCTGCCCGTCGGTCTTGGCATCGCGCGCGATTGCCTGCTGAAAGACTTGATCGAAATCGACGTATTCTTTTTCCCAGGCTTCGGCATCCTTGGTCTCTCCCAGCCACCGCGCCGCTTCCACCGCCGCTTTCATACCGGCGAGCAGCCAGTAATTGTTAGTGAACTCCGCCGTAAAGCCTACACCCCCATCCCCAAAGCCTTCGGGACTGAGGTGATAATTGAGGGCCTGGGGATCGGCGGAGGTGCCGAATCCACGCAATTTCTCGGTCGCTTCAACCGCCCGGCGGAACTGTGGCCAGCGCCGGTGCAACCACTCCTTATCCCCCAGCAATTGCGCGTGGCGATACAGAGTCACCAGGGCGATTCCGGTTTCTTTCCAGTACATGCTCATGCACTGGATGCGACCGTCCGGCTGCTGGTGAAGCAGCATATAATCGGCATAGCCACTGGCATCGTCCAAGCGGCCGAGCATGGCTAGCGCCTCGGTAACAAATGAGCCGTCCAGGACCCAATAATCGTTGTAATAGCGAGGCCCGAAGAAATAGGCCGGCAAGTCATTGATGACATAACGCATCTGATAAAGCTCGCGGATGCTGGCGTCGAGGATGGACTGTATCTCGGGATCCGGAGTTTCGATCACGTAATAAGGCAGCGCGGTCGATTTTTCCCAATAGTCGATAGCGCGCTTGCGCAGTTCTTGCGCTTCGTCCCAGGCCACGGGTTGGGAGTTCTTGAAACCATTCCGATCGATCGAAAGGACCCAGCGCGCCCTTCCCGCGGGCGGAAGGGTGAGGGTCTTTAGTTCCAGATTGACATTTTTTGTACTCTTTGCCTCCAGGGGGTTGATGGCCAAAGTTGTCCAGCATTGGGTGTTCGGGGCCACTTCAAACGTCGAGGAATCGCCCAGATTGATCCCGGACGCAGATCCTTGCAAATCCAGGAGCGGGGTGATTTTAACGGGCTTGTCCCCGTTATTCAGGTACTCGGTCATCAGCAGATACTGACGCGGCAGGGGGCGAGAATCGCGGCCCTTCAAAGCTCCGCCTTTCACGTCGGCGCTCCAATCAAGGGGCCGGGCGAGAAACAGTGTTTCCTCGATGGCGACCCCGCCTTGGCGTTTATGGGTGATGGAAATTGGAACCCGCGGCCCTAACATGCGCTGGTCCACGCGTTCCGTGGCGCCCTCCAAGTAGCTTCGAATTTTCAATGGCGTCTGGTTCGGGGCGAGGGGGTAGACGCCAAACCGCCCTGATGACAAGCCTATTTCGGTCCAGAAAGTTCCATCAGCATCGACCACGGACTTGAAAGGGTCGTCTGGCAGACCAATCGCCCCGATCCATGAATCCAGAGAATAGTACCGGTGATTGACGGTGTCCGTGGTATCCGCTCCTTCGCCGTAAGCCCGGCACAAATTCCCCGCAGCTACAGACACTAAAAAGAACACTATCCCCACTCCGGCAACGACTATCCTTTCTCGAAGCCGCTTAGTCATCTCATTCCTCCTCAGGGCGATACTTAAGAGGTCCGTTGATCTCTTCTTTGGGTATTACCGAGGTTCTCATCCGATGTCGGGGATTAAGTCGAATAAAGACTAGGCTGCATCCGGGTCGGCGAACTGATGGGGCGCGTGTTCGCGCGCGTATCGAATCATCGCGTGGAGGTTCTCCACAGGTGTATCGCGGGGAACTTCGCAGCCTGCTCCCACCATAAAACGTTCACCGGCCTGCCGATGGCACTCCCCAACCGCTGCATAGACCGAATCGGGCGTCCCGTCCCGCAGTACTCTTACCGGGTCGATGTTACCGAGAATGACCTGCGCGGGCCCCATTTTCGCCCGCCCTTCCGACACCGGTGAAAGCGAGTCCAGCTCTACGATGGAACAGTGCAACGCGCCCATCCTTTCCAGGATAGGCCGCGTATTCCCACAGATGTGCAAGCGGGTTCTTACGCCCCGTGCATGGAGTTCGTCCACCATCTTCTTTTGGTAGGGCCACACAAACTCCTCGTAAATTCTGGGCCCGACCAGGGACGCCGCCGCATCTCCGATCCCGATCAGGTCCGCTCCTAATTCCAATTGGTAAAAGGCGAAGTCCAATCCCATCCTGATGACGAACCCAAACAGGTCCCTTACGAAAATGGGATCATCGTAGAAATCCAACATGAGGTTGTTGATGCCGCGCAGGTCCGCAGCCTCAGCACACGGGCCCTCGATCCATCCCTCCACGACCTTTTCATCGCCCACCTGTTGCTTCATCATACGAACCGCCTGGCCACGGTTGTGCATCCTTTCAGAGATCGCAGGGTCCGGAACCGTCAGATTAGCGAGCTTGCCCTTATCTTTCAGCAGGGCATTGTCCTCGTCGATTGCAGGCGGCTGGTCCGGGAAAAACTTAATGGTGGCGCCCGCGGCGGACGCCTCACAGCAGGGGTCGGATATTGCGCTGACGTAGTCAATACCGAAATGCGTCGCAACCTGAATTTGCGCCTCGGTCTGAACCCGATAGTGCGTGGCGTATTCGAAGTACTTTGCCCCGATATGGTCGGCGGCAAACATCATGGTGATCGGCATGGCCGGGAGGAAATCCACGGCACGGCCTTCCAACATAGCGAATACACGTTCGCGGCTATTCATGGGCACACTACTTTCTAATCGTTGCCATTGACGCACGACGATTCTTTTCCGGGCCCAGCACGCTCACGACCGTGAGGACCTTGGCCCCGACATCGGCAATCGTTTCCGAGATCCCGACCAGCAAGTTTTATCTCCCGGGCTTCATGCCGGGTTTCGAAGCTGGTGGGGTCAAACCCATTTGCAGGCACGGACTTGATCTCAGCGGAAACGTTATTCTCCGGAGTGACGCGAGGCTGGATCCCATGGGAATCAGTGAAACGCTTTCGCCCTTTCCGTTATCGAGGTTGATCATCCTTCCTTCCAGCCGGACGGGCGCCTCATCAAACGGGAAAAGGAGGTTCGCATCTTTATCAGTTTTGAAGGTGAAACCGTAATCGACTTTTCCCTGCGTAGGATCAAGAGCGTAGAACCAGTCAGCCCCCGCTACCGGCAGGTACGCCAAATCCGCAAAACCCGGTTGCTTGTATTTCCTGATGGCGAAAGCCGCGGCGGGAATCTTTAACGCGTACACAAGCGGTCCCCGCTGGAGGTAGAGTTCACAGTTCGAGGCAGGAAGCTCAACGATGGGCTCATTAAATTCCATCTTTACCTGATCGCCTTTCGCCCACTCCTTGTGGACCACGAAGTAGTTACCCTTCCTGGTTACCGTCGCCCCCGGACAGGTCACTCTGGTGGACTTTGACCAGTTGGGGTTTCGCAGCACGAGGGGGAAGTCAGCAGGTTCCTGTGGAGATATAACCAGAGATACCACGGAGGAAAACGGGTAATCCGTATTCTCGTCAATGCGGACCTCTACGCCTTTGACCTTGGTTTCCACCGAGGAGGGGCCGTAGAGGAGTGCTGCCAGCCCATCCTCCGGGGTTCGCATCCACATCCCGCGGACGTAAAGAGGAAAGGTTTGAACCGCATTGGGGTTACAGCAAACCGCAATGTCGCTGTGCGCGGGCGAGAACTTGTCTCGGCCCAGCACTGCCCCGTCAACAGCATACCGGTTGTCTCTCGTGCAGTACGTAATTTCCTTCCCCTGCTCAGTCCTGGCGCCTTCCGCCGCGTTGAACAGAATCTTCTCGACGCTGTCGCCCAGATCCCCCCCGCCGGTTTTCTGCAGCCCCGAAAGGAGTGAGGTGAGCAGTTCCTTGATCGCGCAGTATTCATAGAAGGCTCCCGTGGGGTCTGGCCTTCGTGCATCGATGCTTTCCATAGAGATGCCCGCACCGCTGGGCAGCTCGTACCGGTGCAACTTTACCAGCGCGTTCGCATAGGCCTGGCGATATTGCGGATCTCCCGTCGAGTAGTAGGCCCAGAGGAGCGCCCGGAGAAATTCGTAAGTATGCGGGCCATGATCAATCCAGGGTTTTTGAAGATCCAGGAGCGATGCCACCGTCATGTCCTGAAAATGCGGGTCACTGCTCGCGCAGAAATCCTTGTACATCCATACGCCGAAGTCACGATAGGCGGAATTCCCGGTTAACTCATACAGTCGCTCCAATACGTCCGTAAACATCAAGCCATGGAAAATTCCGCCGGTTCCTTCACCCGGGATACAAAAAATGGTCTTCTTGCCAGGACCGTACTTCTCCATCGAACACTGGACAGCGCGTTCGACGGCGTGAAGAACTTCCGGCTTTCCGGTCAATTCGTAATATGCCACCAGGCCGCGCAAGATGCAGGTTTGCGTCCACAATTCACCATTCCGGGGGTTGTCGGAGTAACGCAGTTGCGGGCCGTACACCCCAATATAGCCATCGCTATCCTGAGTGTCCAAAATGTGTTGGACATAAGCGTCAGCCTCTTGTCGCGCCCGGGCATCGCCGGAAAGGTAGGCCATCATGATGTAGCCTGTCCGCCAATTGCCCTCGGATTCCCCGTTCCACCAAGCCTCTTCCGCATTGGCTTTGGCAAAGTTTGGATTCTCTGGCGTGTTCCGCCCGCTTCCGAAAATGTCAGTCCCAACCTCGGGCGCGAGTTCCTTGAGATGTCCGGCAAAACCCTCGGTGAGATCCCGGTCCAATTGCGCTTTTATCCAACCCGAGGGCATGACCTCACCCAATTTCAACCAAGAGAAGGCCGGTGTAACTGGCGCTTGCGGCGGATCGTTCACGGCCGCGCCAACGAGCCCAGCCGCACCTATAAGAAGCATGGCGATTAAAGTAACAGCCAGACGTTTCATTGCTTTCCTCCGAGGGTAGATGTAAACCGGAATTGGGCGAGGGGTGGGGACTGTGCGAACCGGAAGGATACAGCGGCGCCGGAGCTAATCGTCAATCAAGGATTTCGACACTTTCCTAAGATGCCAAAGTAATGTCTGAAGAAATAAGAGCTCGCCGCATCCCTGGGGGCCCCGCGTCCGCGCGGTCCTGCACCTCACGTTCGCGGCGCTGTTCCCTCTTCCGGAGCAGCGCCGGCAAAACGTGTCCGCCCTTTCATGTCTTCAGAACGTAAATCGTCCACCTAACTGGAAAGACCGGGGAGATGTTACCAGCCCCGTAAGGCCGCCGAAATTGGGGTTGTTCAGATCAGTATTATAGGCGCCCCCGGTGCCCCAGGAATTTGACTGGCAGTAGCAGTGCCAATTCCACAGATTGAACGCTTGTACGTTGACCTTGAAGTTGACCCGCTCCGTAATCCTGGTGGTTTTTTCCAAAGTAAAGTCCTGGTTGTGGAAGCCGGGTTGGCGGATATTGCTTACGGGACTCCCATTGCCGGGAAAGAAGTTGAACCCGCTCTGGCCTTCAAAAGCAGCCTTGTTGAGATAGGGTTCGTTGGGATTAAATTTTCCGGACTGGGCATACACCTTGGCACCGGGTAAGACCGCGGGGAGGCAGCCCATGGAAAATTGGCTTGGTATGTCACAGAGACTGGAGGTGATGGGCAACGGAGTCCCTGAACTGGCTCGGAAAATGGTGGAAACTTGCCAGCCCCCGATGACCTTGCCGGCGATGCCGCCGGTGTTTACAAAACGCTTTCCGCCGCCAAAGGGGAGTTCGTAGACCAAAGACAAGGCAATGGTTTGCGGGACATCCTGGCTCGTCAAGTGCTTGTCGCGGCTCCTTTGGAACGGACTCACTGATGCCCCATTGGGCGTCCAACCCTGCACGTCCAAGGTGTTGGCGATCCACTTCTCGTTGGTATAGGAACCCAGGAACCAAAATCCATGGCTGAATCGCTTTTCCGCTTTTCCCTGGAACGAATTGTAAGTTGAATTCCCTGCGTCTTCGTTTTCTTGCTGGAGGGTACCACAGTATTGGGGATAAGGAAGCAGCGCCTGGGCCACGGTGGGCGCACAACCGGTCATCTGTGACACCCAATTAGGATATGGAACGGATACCCCGTCCAGGGTTGCTTCCCCGGGTTGAAACTGATCGTTGAGTTGTTGGCCCTTTGACAGCAGACTGGGATTTAGCACATTGACCGGAGCGGCTAGCGAAAGCAGGCGATGTGCATTGTTCCCCACATACGCGGCGTCGACATAGAAGTTGGAAGTAAATTGGTGTTGGAGCGAGATATTCCACTGCTGCGTGTAAGGAAGGCGACCAGCCTCCGGATCACGGAACATTGCGACCGTCTGGCCATTGTCGAAACTGGAGTTAATGAACGGCGGATGCGTAAAATCACCGGGCAATCCGTTCTGGAGGAGGAAAGCAGGAGTAATCCCGCCGTTGGAGCTGGTAAAGCTCGGATTGGCGTTGAATCCGTCTTGCCCTCCCACAATTCCACCGGAATAATTTGGATAAAACATCTTCGCAAAGATCAGGGCAAATCCAGCCCGTGCCACCGTCTTGGGTGTCACGCTATAAGCTAATCCCAGTCGGGGTCCGAAGCCTTTGTACCAAATACTTTCCGGGTAGGCTTTGCCGTAACTGGCGGAGCCATAGCTGCTCCCTGCAAAGGCTAGCCGTCCCGGCAAATTATTCGCGCCCGGATCCGGCCCGTTCGGGTCAAAAAACGAAAAGCGGTTATATTTGTCGGAAGTCGGCGTAGAAAGGTCCCAGCGCACCCCATAATCCAAGTTCAGCTTTCGGCCGATCTTCCAAGTATCCCCCACGTGCAAAGCATAATACTTTTGCCTGGCATATTGTGAGGGTGCCGTGGTGAAGGTCGAGCTTCCGGTGGCAACCTCGCCCAACAGAAAGCTGGCAAAAGAATTTCCGCTTGGGGTATTGAGACCCAGCAACCCGGTGTTTAAATCCGAAAAATAGAAAGTTCCTGAGGCATTCGGGTCCTGCGTGTCGTTTAATTCTGAGGCCCGCCATTCCCCGCCGAACCTCACCGTGTGCTTGCCTTTCACCCATGACATGGTGTCGTTGGCGACGTAGGAAGGCCGCCGCTCCCCGAAGTAACCGTCTGCCCCGAGTTGCGTATAGTGGTCGAATTGCAGAACGGGGGGGGTCAGATGGGCGAAAACACCGGGAATCTGAGGCATCGTACTGGTATAGGGGTCGTCGGTGTTTTTGCTGTACGTCGGGAAATCGTTGTACCCAAGGTTCAGATTGTTAATCAGGTTCGGGCGAAATGTGTGGTCGTAGTTTAGACGGTCGAGGAAGCCATAATTCGGCTCGCGGTAAGTGTTAGTGTCGATCTGCGGGGGCAGGGAAGCCCGATTCCCCGCAAAAGTGCCAATGTAGTGCACCGTCACGTCAACGTGATCACGTTCACCGATGTAGTGGTCAACCCGAATGTCCGTTAGGGTGTCGTCTCTGGCCAAGGTAACGGACACGGGTACAGGAACAATGTAATTATTCAAGATTTGATTGGGGAATGTGAGGCCCGGCATGAATTTGATCCACGATGATGCCAAAGAGCTTTGCAGCCGCGGATCCTGCGGGCAAATCACATTCGGACTGCCCCCATCGCATCCCATGAATTGTTGCCGAAGGTAGGGGAGATTAGCGGGGCCCACCGGATTGGCCGAGTTGAAGTTCGGGTTGGCTAGGGTGGTATTCGGATCGTAGATCGGGATGAGGTTGCCACTGCTGTCTACCCAATCACTGAAGTTGCCCTCCCTCTCTTGCGCTGTGGGGAGGGTCAATTTCTGAACCGTAGCCCCACCTCGGCTTCGAAATCCTTCGTAATTAACAAAGAAATATGTCTTCTTCCGTCCGGTCCAGGTGAGCTTTTTCAAGCCCGGAAGGAAGTTGAGGGGTCCACCAATACTTCCACCAAACTCGTTGATTTGGTCCGACGGCCGGTTGACCGTTCCCCACGAACGGGCATCGAAGTCCGTATTCCGAGTAAAGTCATAGAGCGAACCATTGAATTTACTGGTGCCCGATTTTGTAACAGCTACCATGATGCCGCTCGTGGTCGTCCCGTACTGGGGTTGATAGTTCGAGGTGATCTCCTTGAACTCGGAAACCGCCTCGGGCGAGATTGGATGGTCGGCAATTGACACAAACGCGCCATCCGCGCTGGTAGCACCCTCTTCCAAACAAATTCCGTCGAGGATGGCTTCATCTCCCTCGGCCATCCCTCCGTTCACACGGGCATCGAATCCGTTCCGGTTATCGCCACCACTGGTATTTACGCCGGGTTCAACGGCCAAAAACGAAAAGATATTGCGATTGATGGTGGAGAGGACGAGCGGAAGATGCTCCAGGGTGTCGGGGCTCAACCCGCCTTCCTGCACCGCATTCTCAGCATTCAGGGGAGAGGCAGAGGCGCTTACTTCCACGGTTTGCGCGGCCGTCCCCAGCTCAAGCTTCACGTCCAGGTGCGCGGTTTCGTCGATACCAAGTTTGATTCCTGATTGCACGTATTCGCGAAACCCCGGAGCACTCACCCTGAGTTCATAAATCCCAGGAATCAGATTGGGGAGAACATACCCGCCGTCGGTCCCCGTAGAAACCGTCAGGATCGCTCCTTCCCCGAGAGACTTCAGGCGCATTGACGCTTTCGGAATGACCGCACCCGACTGATCGAATATGGTGCCGCGAAGCGAGGCATTTGCGACTTGCGCCCGCCCTAAAGCAGGTAATAATAATAGGCAAACTACTGGAATCACGATTCTTAAAGCTTTGGGAAATCTCATTGCCATAGCCTCCCTATGGAATGTGAATGGGCCGGGGACCTGACGCAGAAGCAAAACAGAAGGAGCACAGCCAAACCTACAACTTCCGGGGGGGAAACAAGAGGATGAGGGTGTTTCTGCTTATTCTTCCCCCCATCCGACCGCGAGTTTTAACACTGTAGTATTTTTCTGTCAAGGAAAATATTCAAATAATGGGCCTCGTTAACCGTAACGTGACAACCTGCCTAAATCCCACTTCCGGAATTCGGAGGTTCGGTTGCTCAGACAAATCCCCGGCAGGACTCCCACGCCTTCGGGGCCTTAGCGGCTCAAAGCCGGAGAGGGGCAGCAAATCCCAGGACTCCCCGTCCTGATCCGAAGACCCACGAAACTGGTCCGGATTTCATGCCTACCTGCGAACGATTTAGGGGGTTGGCGGAAGGGCGGGGTGCGGGGATAACTATAAAGGCCCCCGTAACGGCGGGGCTGAACAGGCAGCGGAAAAACCCTACCATGCTGTCATCCTATGCCCATTCGCTGTCATTCTGAGCATTGACAGCCTTACGGCTGCCCATGATCGGCAGAAACTCGGCCGACGAAGGGTAGCGCGGACCTGTTCTCTAGCCCAGACTTCTCACCAGGTTTGGACGATGCTGGAAGGGCGGGGCTTCAGCCCCGCCGAAATCGCGGCTCCTGCCCTCTATTCGTCCCGCACCCCGCGCAGCTTGCGGCTGCAAGCTGCGCGGGGTGCGGGACTTGGATATAATCAGGACGGCCTTGCAACGGCGGGGCTAA
>JBEKQO010000044.1:0-34497 GCA_049519635.1 Terriglobia bacterium
ATTCCCACATTCCCACAGCGACGACGGCGGCGGTGGCCCTCAAATTTGTGCAGGAGAAGAAAAACCAAAACCGGACAGATCACTTGCTATGAAAACCGGACAACTTGACAAGCTAAGAACACAGAAATATCCTGGTAAGAAGTACTACAAAGGCGCAAAAATCGGTCAGTATTCCTGTAATTCTCTGGGTAAGAACCCCGGCGACGTATGGGTAATTCCGAACGTCAAACACAACCACACTGAGAAGACCGCTCACTCGTGCCAATTCCCGGTGGAATTGATTGAGCGGCTCGAACTTACGCTGACGAAAGAAAATGACCTCGTGGTTGACCCGTACCTTGGGGTTGGAAGCGCCGCCTGCGCTGCCGTCCTCCATAATCGGAGAGCGGCTGGTGCTGATGTGATCGACCAATACCTCAGGATTGCCGCCGACCGAGCGAGACTGGCTTGGGAGGGTAAACTTCCCCGACGGCCCGTGGATCGTCCTGTCTATGTCCCGAGACCAACCGACCGGATCGTCCAAATGCCCCTGGAGTTAGAGCGCTCCAGGCAGGCTATGCGGCAATAGCGCATAAACGCTGGGTAAACCACTAATCAGAACGTGTTTGACGATTGCCGTATCAACCGATCCAAAGGGGCGCAATGCGAATACTTCAAGTTTATTCGCACCTGAACGGGCACGAGTGGCTATCGGTGCACCATCCAAATATCTGGAAGGAAATTGAGGCTATCATTAAACCAATCGATGCGGAGAAGTACAAAACGAAGGTGAGCAAAGAAAAGACAATGAAGGGAAAGCTCTTATACTCGCCCGCAGCGCTGAACAAGAGATTCAGCGAAGATTTCAAAAAGGCAGAGTGGGAAGAGAGTCGGACGAGTTATTGGGTAACGGACGATTATACCCTTATTCGAAGAACCCTTCACCTCGCACCCGACGAGCAAAAACGCGAAATTGAAGCAGCCGGACGGCGTGCCATTTTCTCTTACAACCAAACCGACTTCCTTAAGAAGCGCGTTGCCGTCGAGATTCAACTCGGAAAGTACAGCTTTATTGCCTATGACCTATTCGTGAAACATATGGCCTTCTATGTGGGAGACGCGATAGACGTGGGGGTTGAGATACTGCCCATGAAATCAATGCAAGAGCAAATGTCCTCTGGGCCAGGATACTATGAAGGCGCACTGTACGATGTGGTGCGCCAGGGCCGAGGGGTTCCCGCCGTCCCTCTAGTTCTTGTTGGTATCGCTCCGTAGATCTGACATGGCGGAGTACCTTAAGACAGCGGGACGCTCGCGAGACCTTGCGCACACGGACGCACGTTAGGGGGTATCCGATAAATGGAAGCCGAGACGGTTGCCTTACTCCGCTGTGGGTCGCTTGGGCCGGGAGTACAGACACAGGTACATCCAATCATGGGGCTAGCTCCAGGCATCCAGCGAACGGCCAACCAAATGCTTTTTCTAAACGCGGCTGACTAAATCCTTCGCGCAGGCTATCCAAACGGCTAGAATTTCCATAAGAGCGTCTGCCAGATAACCGGGGTCTTGTCCCTCTAGCGCGCGGTTGTCACATTTGTCGACCGGTGAAAAAAAGTTGGAAGGTGACGTGCACGGGCCCGTTTCGAGCGGTCACCGGCACGCCCCGACCATTTATCCTCGCAGTGGCATCCCTTTTTGGGCGACCGGGGACTGTGGGGACTTTTGTGGGGACCCAACAATCATTTCAGTACATTTGGCAGCATCTCAATCTAGCTCGCCACAACAGGCGAAGTTGCTGACTCAAAAGGCGTTGCAGGGTTTTCTGTCATCCTTTCAACGAGTTAGCAAATTTGTTGAAAAAGGTTTCCTAAACCGCAAGTCCGAAGTTCGAATCCCCGCAGACCCTCTTGTTTCAGCAACTTACGGGCAAGAATTGGATGAAAGGGCAACGGTTTTCAGAACCGCAGCACTTGTCCAATCGAGACCCGTCATTCGCAGTTCTACAACACTTAGCGAACCTTCAGAGGAGGATTCCTGGCTCAAGGTGCATATTTGGTGCACTATTGATCGGTTACCGGCTGCCGCGAGCTGGGGGACCGAGTTGCGAGGTGCCTTTTCGCTTGGGTGATTGCGGTGCTTCGAAGATTTCTCAGCCCCGGCGCCCACAATTCCTTGACCTCGATAGAGGTTGGAGAGAATTTTCTTCCGGCTGTGTAGTCGGGGCGGGAACTGAAGACAGGCTGCGGAATTAGATCCTTGCCACGGCGCCAGATCCACCATGCGTGTCCCGGGCTTGAGTTGCTGTGGCTCGCGAAGACTCCGGCCCGGTAGCGAAGCATCCCCCAGAGTGGATGCCGGGGAACCACCGCTTGACCCTCCCGCAGGACGGTACGAGGAAGCATACCGGTTAGGTCCCTCCTGTTGGAGTAGAATGCCTTCCACTTGGCCGGAAACGATAGTCTGCGGTCAGAGCGGAGTGACATTCGGAAATGGCCGAAAAACGGGCCTCCCGCAGGACGAAATCGCCAGGGTTTTTTGGCCACACCCCTCGCCGGGCCAAAACTCCGTTTCGGGTGGGCCTCTACTCTGCCTTCACGCCCGCACGTGCGCCCGCACTACCTAGCTGGGCCCAGCCAGATGAGGTCAAACCAATGGCAAGAACCAATCCTGATAATGTTGCCAGTGACTTCTTCATGGGTGTTAACAGCCCCGTTGATATCGGAAATTACTGGTTAGACAGTGATGCGACAGATCGTCAGACCTACGGGGCGGGGAACGCATTCTTAATCGATGACTAGCCCAGTTTGCGGATTTCGCGGATCCGTGAAGTGGTGATCTGGTCGAAGACGGGATGCTTGAACACCATGTACATTCCGCGTCCGATGAAACCTGGATTGAGCTTCAACAAGGGCCTGCTCCCGACAGATCCTTCAATTTCCACCTCGACAGGTTCCGGGCAGAACATGGGATGACCTGAGATGTGCACATGGGTGTCGGCACGCTTAACGAGCCTGTAGTGGTGATGTTGCGTATCAAATTCCACTATAGCTCCCTCGGTGAGGTCGTCCAGGTAAAAACCCTCCTGGCTTCCAGGCCCTTTCGCTGGGAGCAGGCTTTTTCTGTCACACGGCGGAGATACTTCACAGTTGTCGATCAGTTGATAATAGAGAGCGAAAAGTATCAGTTCGAATTGATTCGACACGCGCAGCTTGTCATATATACTTGTGAGATGCAGCCTGAGGGCCGGCCCGCTGATGCCGATTCTCTTTGCGCTCTCCTTACTCGTGTAGCCGGCCACGGTTAAAGCGATGACCTGTTTTTCGAGTGGGGTTAGGCCAAAATCCTTCCTGCATGCTTCAACAGAAAATAGGCCTTCCTTAGCCCCCTCAGCGAGATTGTCCAGGTAATAACTCTCCTGGCTCCCAGACTGTTCCGCTGGGAAATCGATCTCCTGATTCAGATTCGGATAAGGCATAAATGGGAATCTCCTATAAGTTGAAAGTTTGCTAACGCTGAAGAAGTGCTCATTGAGATTGCCTCTCCACACAGAACTCCCCCGAGACGCCTTTCGAGGGACAGCAACCCCGGATCGTCGAATGGATCTGCGATATGGAAGCGGTCTTGGGAAGGAATTGGTCGGCGCCGCTCCGGGCCGCCGCGCCACGATAGGCCGTGCCCTCCGCAGGGGAAAACATAACCACCACCGCCCTCGGCAGGGACGCCTTTACTCGCCGGGTCGCTTCCAAGCCGTCGATGCCAGGCATATCCATATCCATGATGACCATCTCGGGTTTCATTTCCTGGGCTTTTTTTACGGCTTCTTCACCGTCCTGGGCTTCACCAATAACCGCCAGATTAGGCTGGGCTTCCAACACCCGCCTGATGAAAATACGAAATTTCTGATCATCATCAGCGATCAGAACCCGCACTCGCTTTTCTTCGTGACCCATCACACAATGCCCTTCGAAACCGGGGGCGAGAAGGGGTTCGCACTCGCCCCCTTGTTAGATCAGCTTACGAAATCACAATAGAGGAGTGGATTTGTTCTCACAATCCGGTGAGTTCTGGAATGCCAGGCAAGAAAAGGCTGACATGAGGAGGTGGGGGAATTCCTGACGGAAGGCGGTCCCAACCGTTTGGTGAACCGCTCAGGAGAGCCGCGATTCCAAGTTATTAGGGGCGACAAATATTCTCGAACGGGTTTGGTCGAGTGGAAGAATAGATTTTGCGCGGGGCTGCCCCTAAACACTTTCGGTGCGGTGCGCGGGACTGCCGCCCTCGAACGTTCTTCAGCAAGCTGCTAAGGTTGGATGACCCCTCTTCGGATCGCATAGCGAACCAAACTTGCGGTCTCGTGAATATCTAGCTTCTGCATAATCCGGGTGCGGTAGGTCTCAGCCGTCTTCACGCTGATGTCGAGCGTGGTGGCGACCTCTTTGGTGGATTTGCCTTCCGCAATCAATTGCAGAACCGGCCGTTCCCGGGCACTCAGGGGATCAGGAGGAATCTCAGTTTTGTTCTGATAAGACTGGATTACTGCTTCCGAAATCTCAGGGCTTAGATAGGTTCCGCCGCGCGCCGCCTCCCGAATCGCGCGGACCAAATCGTCTGCAGCGTGAGTTTTCATCACGTACCCCTTGGCCCCGCCTCGGAGGCCCTCCAGGATGTAGCGGTGGTCCGTGTGCATGGTCAGGAGGATGGTTTTGGTCTTGGGAAAAATGCGTTGGATCTTGCGCGCCGCGTCGATGCCGTTCAACAGCGGCATGGCAAGATCCAAAACCGCCACCTCCGGATGAAGGGTCTCAGAAAGGTTCAACGCCTCCTGCCCGTTCGCAGCCTCGCCCACCACTTTGAAACCTTCGCGCTCCAATAGGACCTTTATTCAACCAATCAATCTGGCGTCAGAGGAGAAATCAAGATGATCACCGAAATTGTTCCTGCAAAAAGACCGAGGAAGATATGGACCGCAAAAAAGGTGGTCGTTCCCCGGACATAAGCCTCTATCCCGATTCGCTGCCCCAGAACATGGCATCCACAACCTTTCGGCTGATCAAAAGAACTATCGATCTAACCGGGAGCCTCTTTGCGATGACCCTGCTAACCCCGCTTTTGTCGTCATTGCCGTTGCGATAAAGCTGACGTCGAAAGGGCCGATCCTGTTCAAACAGGATCGCGTGGAGCAGTACGGCGCCCGCTTTTCCTTCCTTAAGTTCAGATCAATGTATGACAAGAGCGATGCGAAGATTCACCAGGATTACGTCCGACGGCTGATCGCAGGGAAGGAAGAAGACAAGGGGGTGGGTGGCAATGGAATTGTATACAAGATAAAGGACGATCCCCGCATTACACCCCTCGGGAAATTTCTACGGAGGACCGGTCTGGACGAACTCCCTCAATTTTTTAACGTGCTCAAGGGCGAGATGCCTCTTGTGGGACCCCGTCCCCCAAGGTAAGCATATAACTGCTGATAAGACCCGTTTCTACACACCTGGGTGGTGACCCGCTACAAGGACGTCGTCACCGTCCTGCACGATTACTCTGCCGACCGCACACCCACTCCGAAGCAACTTGCTTCCATGGGCCTCGCCTCGTTGTCGCCATCGCCAAGGTGCTGGTAAAACAGATGCTCTTTCTTGACCCGCCCGCCCACATCCGCATTCGCAGCCTGGCGTCGGAAGCCTTTACTCCCCGGCGGGTCGAGGCCCTGCGCGCGCACATTCAGGAGATTGCGGAAAGCCTTCTGGATAAGGTGCAAGCCCAAGGCTCCATGGACGTCATCGCCGATTTCGCCGTGCCCTTGCCGGCCATTGTGACGGCGGAGATGTTGGGAATGCCGGCGAGCGATTATCTCCAACTGAAGGAGTGGACCGAGGTTTTTGTGGAAATCCTGGGTAACTTCCAGCATAACCCCGAGCGCGCGGCAGGGGTCATCAAAAGCTTGGACGAGATGGCCGCCTACTTCCGTTCCGCCATCGCCGAGCTGAAGATTCATCCGCGCGAAGGAGTTGTCTATTCCCTGATGACGGCCGAGGTGGAGGGAGATCTATTCACCGAGGAGGAGGTCATCGCCAATACTATCCTGGTGATGGCGGGGGGGCAGGAAACCACCACCAGCCTGATCGCGACGGGCTTGTTAACCCTTCTTCAGCACCCCGGCCAAATGCAGCGATTGAAATCTGAGCTCGCTCTGATGCCTTCGGCAGTGGAGGAACTGTTGCGCTATGAACCGCCGGTGCTGCAAACCGCCCGCCTGGCACCTGCGGATACAGAACTCGGCGGCAGGAAGATCCGGAAACGGCAAGCGGTGATCGCGGTGATGGCCGCTGCCAACCGCGGCCCGGAAAGATTTCCTGATCCCAACCGGCTTGATCTGGGCCGGCAGGATAACCGCCACCTGGCTTTCGGGTGGGCCGCCCATTTCTGCTTTGGCGCGACGCTGGCGAGAATGGAAGGCCAAATCGCCTTTGAAACCCTTTTGCGCCGTCTGCCGAAACTGGCTCTCGGCCCCGATCCGATGAGCTGGAGGAACAACTTGGGACTACGCGGCCTGAAGGCCCTACCCGTCAGTTTCTAAGAGGGAGAGCGAACACGTTGAAGTAGCCGGGCCCATTGCTGAGGTCCGAGATCGGTTCGAGTTTGCCGTGTTCCGCGCTGAAAAGCCCGTAATCATACAGGAGAAGGAAATCCCGCAGCGCGGCAGGGCTCGCATCGTGTTGACAGAATCCAACCCCCATCATCGACGGAAAAGTCAGACGCCATCTGCAACCCGCGCCGGTTCATCGAGCGCACACCATCTCATCTATGCCGCGCTCGATCTCCGAGGTAACTGACCAGCCGGTCGCGGCCTCGGTGCGGTACGGGAATGAATCCGTATAATCCCAGGAACGCGTCGCAAAGATAATCAATCATCCAGCCTCCCCATGAGCACCTGGCGCCAGACATGGCGCCAGGTGCAGATTTCGGGATGCGCATCAAGCCAATTTCTTCAAGATCAGATGGAATGAAGCGGCGACAGCCAACAAGAGGATGCCAATCAAACCCAGCAAAGGCCATTGACTGGCGGTCTGAGGCAACTGCTCGGGCGCTGCTGCCGCAACCTGAGGTGCTTCGGCCGGGGGTTCTTCGGGTGGTGCCGCGGTCCCCTGGAGCACGCCATTGGAGCCCGTTAGGTGTAAGGTGGCCGTGCGCGTCTCGGACTCTCCGCAGGCATTGCTGGCATGCAGAGTGTAGGTAACGGTCTGGTCGATGGGTCCTGGGGAAGAACTGCTGGGCGCGACCGGAACCTCTTGACTGCCATTTGCCCCGACTGAACCGAGGGGATCTATGGTGACGGAATCGGCGTTGGGGGCCGACCAAGTCACTGTCGCGGTGCTCTGGGGTCTAGTCCCCTGGCTGTTATTCTGGATGTTAACGTCCGCCGGCGTCACGCTGAGGGAAGCATGAATATCAGGATTGACGTTCACCGTGGCGTCGGAAGTGTAAACTCCGCCCGGCCCGGCGGCGGTGAATTTATAATCCGTGTTCTGCTTGGGCTGTACCGTCTGATCACCGGAAGCGCTTACGGGCGCGCCATTGAGTTCCACCTTCGTCGCACCGGTGGAGGACCAAGTCAGGTGCGCGGATTCACCGCATTTGACCTGCCCCGTGGAACTGGAAAACAGGCCGTTGACCTTTTCGACCGCCACATGGTCATTGAATTCTCCGCCCCGGAAGCGGGCCAATTCCTTCAATTGGTCTCCGCGCGGCCAAGGCTCGGTCTTGCGCACACCTTTGTGGGCGTCAACCACCACGCGCTGGTTGGCTTGCACATCCACTCCCGTGCTCCAGGGATCACCGTGATCGTACTCCACCGTCAACTCGTGGTGGCCTGGCGGCACGATCAATTCCCTTTTCCAAAAAAACTCGTGGTTGAATTCTCGCAGGTTCCCAACAAAAAACTCCTCGGGGTCTTTGCCGTTCAGCAGCACCGCCGCGTGATGGTTGCCCTCGATGGTAATACATCCCCACGGCCCCGTAACCACTCCCGGGACCGCTTCCATCGTGACTTTGAGATGCGCCGTCTTGTGCGATAGGATCGTCACGGTCCGGGTTTCCGGCTTGTAGCCGTAGTTGTACAAGTCGATTCGATGCTCTCCCGGACTGAGCCTAATGAAGTGGCCATACGATTCAACCACAGGTTCACCGTCGGCGTAGACATAAGCTATATTGGGAGTAACGTGAATGACGAGGTGTCCTTCCTTCTCTGCCTTTCCCGGCTGCGCACCCATAAGCACCAGCGCAACCAACGAGACCAGCAAACTGACTTGGCGAACACGCATGTTGATTCCCTCCTCCGTTAAATCTTTGAGCCCCTTCCACGACTTCCCGACCGTAATATCCTCGGGTATACCTTTCGTTTTTAGCGGCGGAGCAAAAAAGTTGCAATTCGGTGAAGCACCCTAAAATGGGGTCAGGTGCATTCCTGACAGCGCCCATCAAGAAACGATGCAGGTGGAAATGATCAGACACGTCGGAGTGGGGCGGCGCTGTAGCGCCAAAGCCCAACCCGGGAGGGGCAGAATTCAAACTCCACCCTCCCGACCCGAGGCAAGAGGTCGGCAAGAACCCAACCGATCACGAAGCCACAACCGCGTGTGCCAACGCTTGGCGACGGCGGTGGGCGTCTAATGCCGCCGACCTAATCACGAAATTCAATGGTCCGTGCTCGAAGGGCGGGGCGACAAAATCAAAGGCTCCGCGTTCCATCACGGACACGTAATGCCGGGTATCAGGAACGGCCCCTACCACGATCACGCTAAGGGGCACGTTAGACGCTTCGGCCGTGTTAAGGATATTCACCCACGATCCGTCCTCCAAAGAGCTTTCGGTAAAGACGATGTGAGGCTGGCATTGGGAAATTAGGTCCTCAGCTTCTTTGCAGGTCGCAACGCTGTAGGTCTCGACCGACAAATCTCTTAGGGTCCGTTTCAAGGACGCAAAAGGTTCTGGATGATCGTGGATCAGTAACGCGAAAAGATGCTCACTCATTTTGACCTCCTCCCCCAAGGCCCACCCCCGTATTCACTCCGAAGACTTCCTTCGGCGCGAAGGATAATAGGTTGAAGGAATCTAAGGTTTTTTCCCGAATTGCAGTTTCCTGGGGGAACCTCTCTCCCCATTGAGCAACCCTATATCTTTTAATTTGGCGGACTTCTGATTTCAATCAGGGGAAACCCCGACATTGGAGTCAGGTTTCAACCTGACGAAATTTGTGAGGCGATCGTATAGATTCAGTTCCCGAAAATGGTGGCGCTAGCAGATAACTCCGTCAGGAAATGCCTCTGGCTGTTGTCAGGATTCCTCCGTGTGCCGAGTACCAGCGTTCACCTGATTGCCGCGAAATGCACAGCAACGTATTGTTGCCCTGCCAGGCTTGATGAGGACACACAGTTGCGACGGCGGCGTGAGGGGAGGAGGGGAACAGATGGAAGCTTCATTTCTGACACCTGATTTATCACTCGGTCCGCTACCTATGGGACCACGAGATTTGTTCCCGCTCAATCCTGGAGTGTCTTTGAGCCTGGTAGGGCCCGTTCTGCCTGTGCCCGGCGCTCACCGGGAGTGGGGTGTACAGCCATTTAAACCGGAGAGCAAGGTCTGGGGCGCTTTGGGTTGCCCCTCCATGGCCGAATCGGAGTATCAGGGCTGGATTCCCTATGAAGCCGGCAAAATGATCTCCCGTGAAAGGGTGCTACTTATTGAAGACAGCGTGCTGCTTTCCCACACAGCGATTTTCGGGTTTGCCAACATTGCGCTGAGAGGACAATTGGAAAGCGGTGATTGGGTTTTGAAGGCGCGCACGCCGTGTTAATAAAAGGTTTCCCCCTTGAATAATCCTGCCAACAGCTCCCCCCCAACACCCTCTCCTCCGCCTCGGCGGGGGAGAGGTCCTGCCTTAAGTGTCAATGCTTTTCAGCTCCGGCGCGACGCCGCTTAGGGTTCGAAACTGCCGGCACGCGCCATGAATTCAGGGAGGTCCAAGCAGGGTTTTGTAAACGTTGAGGTTCGCCCCGATTACGTCATCGAGGAACTCACCGTAATTGGCTTGCTCGCCCCCTGTTGGGTAGCCCCGGGAATCCATTCCCCCAATAACCACTGCGGCTTTGCCGTCGTAGCCATTGTCGCGGCGGGTGAACAAGCCCCAATTGGATTCCTCTCCGCGGTCATCATAGTACTGCCACCACTTATAACCGACTATGCGATAGGTTCCGGCGGCGGTGTCTTACCGGTCTGGCGGAGCGGAGTAGGAGAAGAGAGAACCAGGCTTAGGCGGCTTTGAAAGGAACGTTGCGCCTGCGGAACTGAGCTCCACCCGGTGCGAATTACGACCGTAGTTAAACGCCGGCTGGCATTCCAACCGAATAACCACGGATCCGCGCACCGCCTGGACGAGCGGACAGGCATCCCGTTGCTTCGAATCCCCCGTGGGCATGAAGTCGGTGATCTCGGCCGCTCCTTCGGAGGAGCGGAAGCGGGTAATGAGCACATTGGTGGAGGGCCAGTAGTGTTGCTGGGCGCTAAAGCCTCGTCCGGCCGGAAAGATGTTGAAGCGCCCGCCCTTAGCGTGGTCGAGAAGGGTGCCAAAAACACTCGGGGAATCAAAGCGGGGAAGGCAGAGCCAATCAATTGAACCGTCCATTGCCACCAAGGCGGCGGTGCGCATGTTCCCGATGACGCCATGGTTTTCTATAGTCGGATAAGGCATGGCTTCTGGTGAGACCACCGCACGGCTGCGTGTTTCGTTTCGAATGACGCTAGCCCCTCGTACGCTAGAAATACTCAACTTGTTGTAGGCGTTTCTTGGCCTCGGCTTTCGTCTTGTAAGGCCCTCCCAAGTTCTTGGCGGACTTCTCCGACAGAACTTTGTACCCTTCCTTTACCTTCTTGATCATGTCCGCCATCCTTGGCGAAGCGGCTGGAAGAATAAGTCGTCTGGTCCGACCCGCCCTAGTCTTTGGCTGAGTAGGAGGGGGAGGGGTCGTGCACACCCCTCCGCATCGTTTCGGGCTCGCCTAATGGAATCAGACCAACACCCGTTAGTCGTGCCACTAAACTCGCCCCATCAGCAGCAAGATGACTAAGACGATTACCACCAAACCTATCCCGCCGCTGGGATAATAGCCCCATTCCCGGCTGTGAGGCCAGGTGGGGAGCGCCCCGATGGCCATAAGTAAAAAGATGATCAGGAGAATGGTTAGCACTTGCCGTTGACTCCTTTCTTGGCGTATCCCGCCAATGGAGATCAAGGCTGTTTAGACAGCCGGGCGGCACGGGTGCGAGCAGCCTTGCGCGCCGCACTCTGAAGCCCTTTGTGGCCTTTGGTCCGAACCGCCTTTAATGCCGCCTGGCGGCGGCCCGCGGGCCCCCGCGCACGAGCGCTGCGCCGAGCCTGAAGCCCCAACGCTTCGGGAGAGGCCGCTTGATGTCCCTCCCGCCTAAGCGCCTGGCGAATCCCGCGCGAGCGGGTGCTGGACGGTTTCTTTCGGGACACGCCTTGGCCTTTGGAAACCTCGCGCTGCGCTTGCGCGCGTATCCTTGCGGGGGCCTTCGCTTTTGGGGGCGGAGCCAATTTCACCCCGGCGCGTCGCGCTTTGGACAGACCAACGGCGATGGCTTGCTTTGCCGACCGCGCCCCATGCTTTCCTTCACGAATGTGGTGCATCTCTTCCCGGACGAATTCACCGGCTTGGGTCGAGGCCGAATTGCCTTTACGGGCGTCCTCTCTTGCTCGCTCCAGGGTTTCTTTTTCCGGCATGGTTTCCTCATCGATGTGGGACGCGACTTGTCACGGCGCTGAATGGCGACCGGCATTCCTCGATCCCAAGCATCCAATCTCATGCGGAACGTCGTTCATAGGGGCGATCGCTCTTGTCAAAGTCAGCGCTCGCCTCTCCGGTAGACGAGATGTCCTGAGCTCCTGTGCTTTCCAGGATTTCTTTGGCACGCTTCGTCCAATCCGAACTGTCCGAATGAACGGAGAGCAGTATTCCGCCTTCCCTGATTCGCCCTTGGTACCGCTTGGCTTCGTATTCGGGCATTCCCATGCCGACGAGGGCGCCGGCTACTCCGCCCAAAGCGCCCACCGCGCCGACACCCGCGAGAGCTGCTATGATAGGGCCGGCGGCGATGAAAGGCCCCACCCCGGGAATGGCCAGTGAGCCGATACCTGCCAGCCATCCCAAAACACCGCCCACCACCGCACCAGTACTGGCCCCGGTGACTGCACCTTCCGGGGCTTTGGTCGCTTTCTCTTGGGCGAAGTCTTTATTGCCCACGTTTGCAGGATAGAGAACCGAAATATCCGTGTAACGGAATCCCGCGTCTTTCAGCGCCTGCACTCCAAGCTCGACGCTCGATAGCGAGGATAGATGCCCAATACTGCCGTGTTTTTTCCTGCCATATTCAAGCCTCCCTTTTCGAATTCGACGGGTTTAGAAGCATGCCTTCTCTATGGCCTGGCGCTCTTTTCCGCAACCTACGCAGTCCTCTCGCGTGAGCCCGCGCTGGGCAGGCGAACTGTCTTGCACCATTCGTCGAGCTGCCTTTGGGCTTGTTCCTTGGCGATCCCGTAACGCTCCTGGATCCTTCCAACAAGTTTATCTTTGCTGCCGGCGATGACTTCCAGATCATCATCGGTAAGCTTGCCCCACTTCTGTCGAACCGCACCTTTTATCTGCGACCACTTTCCTGCGATTTGATCCCAATTCATTTCTCTCCTCCATTTCAGAATGAAATTCAACACCCCTTGCGCCCTGAGGAAGCTACTAGCATTAAATCCTCTGGCCTCGACCTAAATGGCCGATCATGCTGACGAGGAACAAAACCAAGAAAATGAAGAACAGAATCCTGGCAATGCCTGCGGCGGCAAAAGCAACTGCCCCGAAGCCGAGCAATCCGGCGACTAGGGCAACGACGAAAAAGACCAACGCATAATAAAGCATGGCTCCTCCTTTCCGAGGCGCCCAACCCGGCAGTGGGTTTGCGCCCCAAGTCTTATCCCTGTTGACCCACCAAAGCCCGTATTCATCATCAGATCGCCCTGCATTAACTTCAATCCGGCGTACACCCGACTTCAATATCAGGGAAACCCCGACCGATTGCCTTGTGCCTGTTGGATCTGGCCGCACCTTGCAGTACCGCCCAGCAGCTTGTGAGGTCATGAGAGGAATCAGCCACCTCCGTCGAATATGTAGCCTCCAGAGAACGAGAAGCATGGTGATGCAGCGCTCACATTCTCCCACAAACCACCCCCTATTCTTCCCTTCTGCGGAGAGCACGCGCCCTACCAGGCATCATATAAGTGGGCAAAATGCGCGCTGCCAGTGGATTAGGTGTCTTGTGGAAGATGGCTAAGGGGGGTTAGGCGTGAGTCGATCTTTCGAGTGGTGTGTAGAAAATTCCACTGTCATGACGTCACATCTCACGCCGAGCGTTGAAGAGGATGACCGCACTTGTCAAAGTGGGCGCCCGCTTTTCCGGTAGACGAAATGTCCTGGGCCCCAGTGCTTTCCAAGATTTTTTTGGCACGCTCCGTCCGATATAAATTGTCCGAATGGATCGACAGCAGCGTCCCGCCACCCTTGAGTCGTTCCTCGTAGCCTTTGGCTTCGGATTCGGGCACCCCCAGGCCAGCCAGGCCACCCGCCATTCCGCCCAAAACGCCAGCGGCGCCGGCGCCGGCGAGCGCTGCTATGATGGGGCCGGCAGCGATAAGGGGTCCCATACCGGGAATAGCCAGCGTGCCGATGCCAGCCAGCCATCCCAAAACGCCGCCCACCACTGCACCGGCGCTGGCGCCGGTGGCAGCGCCTTCCGGAGCGGCTTCGCCTTTCGCGTGGGCACGGCCTTTATCGTCCTGCTTTTCAGGGTAGAGAACCGAAATTTCGTCACTACGGAATCCCGCATCTTTCAGAGCCTGAACTCCAACCTCAAGACTCGAATGCGTAGGATAGAGCCCGATTACCGCCGTTTTCGTATCTGCCATTTTCGAACCTCCTTCTTCTCTACTCAGACAGATTCCGGAGCATGGCTTCACCTCGGCCTGGCAGGTTCTTCCGCAAATTGATCACTCTTGCGGCGTGAGCCAGGCTCGGCTGGGGCAATCGTATTGAGCCAATCGTCGAGCTGCCGCTGGGCCGCCTCTTTGGCGATTCCGTAGCGCTCCTGGATCCTGCCGACGAACTTCTCTTTGCTGCCCGCGATCACTTCCAGATCATCTTCGGTGAGCTTGCCCCACTTCTGTCGAATGTCGCCTTTTATCTGCAACCACGTTCCTGCGATTTGAACTGTATTCATGGCTGACCGCCTCCTCGGAATGAGAGCGAATGCTTCATGCGCCTTCGGGGGGATCTGCCAGCCTTGAAATTCTCTGGCCGCGCCCCCAAAGGCTGATCAAGCTGACTAGGAACAGAATCAAGAAAAAGAAGAACAGAAACTTCGCAATACCTGCGGCTGCAAACGCCGCGGCCCCGAAGCCAACGAGACCGGCAATCATCACCACGGCTGAAAAGAAAAGAAATGTAAAGTAAAGCACGGTTGCTCCGTTTCCGAATTCGAATACGTTCTAGTGCTCTAGGGATTCCACTACTCGCAGTCGTTGCCGCCGTCCTCCTCATCAATAAATCGCTCTGTCAATAATGCCAATCGGGTATACACCTGACTTTGGAGTCAGGTTATGGCCTGATGAGCGCCGCCGCGAGGGCGGCCAAAATAATATGAGCATTTCTGCCCATAGCTGGCCCCAAATCCGGCGACATGGCAATCCTCATCATCACGCTAGGGGGACCTGCACGGAGGCGCCTCTGAGCATGTACGTCTTAGGGCAAGTGCCAAAACTAATCAGGGCTCCAAGAATTCCCACGATCATATCCCCGATGATCCCCAAGCCCAACGGTTGTTCCCCCGGCCAACCAACCGGCGATAAGCCCCTCGAAAAGAAATGCCAGAATTCCCCAGGCCGCACCTCCTGAGGTTATTTGAAATGCGCTGCCGCCCGTTGGTATGCGGCTTGGAGATCATCCATCGCCGCCTCAATCCCCACCTTCATATCCTTCCACGCTTCTTGACTGGAAGTGTTCAGCTTTTCCAGTCTCTGGTGGGCCTCGTCGCGTTTCCGTTCTAATTCCGCCATCTCTCGGTCGAGCTGCCTGCGGTCCACTTTGCTTTCCTTCGCAGCCTTTGTCCTGAGCGTGTCGATTTGCTGGTCGAGGTCGCGGAGCTTCGCCCCGGCCTGGTCCTGATACATCTGTTTCTCCTGTCTTGCCCTTTCGGCCGCATTATTCACGTCCTGACTCGCCCGGTTTTGTTCGATGCTGCAAGCAGGAAACAACAACAAAGACATGGCCATGACACAAACGGATCTTTTCATTGGAGTTCCCCTTTTCTGAACGTCGTTTTCTTCCCCATGTTCTTAACTAGCCCCGCATCCTGTATGGAGGCCCTAACCCGCATTTCTCACCACGATTTTGGAAGGGCGGGGCTTCAGCCCCGCCGTTAGAGGGCCTTTCTGATTATTTCCGTGCCCCGCGCCCCTCGCAGCTTGCGGCTGCAAGCTGCGAGGGGCGCGGGACGGACAAAAGGTTGGGGCCGCGATATCGGCGGGGCTGAAGCCCCGCCCGTCCGGCAGCCCCCAAGAGCATTTCAGCCTGGTGAGAAATCCGGGTTAGCACCTTTGCCTGAACGCTTTCACGCGCACGTCGCCATCCCGTGCTTGCTTCCGCGCTGGCAGAATTCGGCTCTCGGAACGTGCCGGCGGTGAATCATTTCGGTCAGTAACGGAAATTGAGAATCTCCGTGGCAGCGGTCGTAATCTGAACCGTACGCTCCGCTGCCGCTCTGCCAGGCGGCGGAGCGACTTTGCAGGTATGCTCACCGACCGGCAGCGACAGGGTCATAGGGCTTAGCCCGACCGACTTGCCGTCAATGAAAACTTCGAGACCTGGTGGGTCGGTCTGAATCCGCAATTGCCCCGATGGAGTATCCTCAACCGGTGGACTCGCGGGTGTGGTCTTTTCGGACTGAGGTCCATCCATAGGACGCTGGAAAACGGGGATCACCGTCGAGGATGGAGCAGTATCTTCTCCCTGCGGGGCTTCTTGCGATTGCGCTTCATTGGCTGGAGTTTCAGGGATTGGGGCCTCCTGAGCAGTCAGCACCGCCCCTGACGATTCTTCTGGGCTTGGCGGCTGCGTCCGACCTCATTTTTAGGCGTCGGCAGGCCAGGGGAATCTGGGGAGTTCGCCTGGGCATCGATCGGAACGGCGACAATCCCGGGCGGCGGTGTAAAGGGCTCGGCGTTCCGGTAAGATGGCAGGCTGGTTGCCCGCATCATAAACTCGGTCCAAAGAGGTAAGGCCGACTGTGCTCCCGTTAAGTTAAGTTCCCGGTCGTCGTCGTAACCCACCCACACCACGGCAAGCAGGTTCGAGGTAAACCCTGCAAACCAACCATCGTGGGAAGTGCCGGTCTTTCCCGCCGCCGGGAGCCGGAAACCGCGGGCGCAGACGCCAGCTCCAGTGCCGCCATTGATGACGCTTTCGAGGAGGCTCACCATCAAGTAAGCAACACGCGGATCGAGCACGGAGCGCGTGGTGACGGGGCCCGACCAGACTATGGCGCCAGAAGCATCATCTATCTCCACAATACATCGAGACGACACGTATTGGCCTTCGTTGGTAAAGATCGTATATCCGCCGGCGACTTCTAACGGTGTGCCCCCATAGGCGCCCAGGGCAATCGAAGGAGTCGCTTCCAGGTGGGAGTTGAATCCCGCCGCGATCGCCAAATTGCGCACCTTATCGTAGCCCACCGCTTCCGCCAGGCTCACGGTGGGAACGTTCAGAGAGTCCATGAGCGCCTCGCGGACGGTCACCGTGCCGTGGTATGCCTGCTGGTAGTCCCTGGGCGCATAGGGCTTATCCCCCTTGTTCCCGAACTTGAACTCGGTGGGTTGGTCGTTCAGGAGTGTGGCGGGCGTGATGACAGGCGCCGAACCGTCCACACCCGAGCTCAGGGCAGCGGCATAAACAAAGGGCTTGAATGACGAGCCAGGCTGCCTTCGGGCCAATGCGTGATTCAGTTGGCTGGCTCCGTAATCGCGTCCGCCGATTAAAGCTTTCACGTCGCCGGTGTGCGGATCGAGAGCGACCAGCGAAAATTGCGGCTGGTTAGAATCCGCGGGAGCAGATTTTTTCGATGGCCTGTGTTTTTTTAGCTGTTGGTCAATTTCCGCGGATCCAACGCGCGCGCCCTCGGAAGCAGCTCGCTGAAGGTCAAGGTCGAGAGATGTATGGACCTTCAAACCGTTGAAACGCAGTTCGCGTTCCGTGAATTGGGTGCGCAACTGCTGCGTGACCATATCCTCGAAATAGGCCTCTTGCTTTCCCTCCACCATGGCGGGCTTGGCGGGGTTCAGGGGCGCTGCCCTGGCACGCTGCTCGTCCGCCGGGCTGATGGCGCCGGTCTCCACCATTTGTCGCAGCACCGTGGTGCGCCGCTCCAGCGCCCGCTCAGGATCCTTGTAAGGAGAGTAGAGGTTGGGCCCTCGAATAAGACCCGCAATGAAAGCGGCCTCGGGCAGGGTGAGCTTACTGACATCCTTATTGAAATAGGCATGGGCGGCGTCACCAAATCCGAAGATGGCAAAGTTGCCTTGTTGGCCAAGATAGACTCGATTCGCGTAAAGCTCGAATATCTGTTCCTTGCTTAAGCGCATTTCCAGGAATTCCGCCAAACATATCTCTTCCACCTTGCGGTCGATGGTACGGCGAGGAGTAAGGAACAGGTTTCGCGCTAACTGCATGGTTAAGGTACTGCCCCCCTGGAGTGGCCCATGACCTCGCAAATCGGCGATGGCCGCCCGGACAATGCGAACCGGATTTACGCCGTGGTGGGAAAAAAAGCGATGGTCTTCTGTAGCAATAACCGCATCCCGCAGTACCTTCGGCACATCCTGGTAGCGCACCAATTGCTGTTCGGAGCGAGCATACCCACTCAAAGTGGTAATAACCCCAGGTTCGAGCCAATAGCTTTGTAGGGCTGTCTTGTCGTCAAGAGACTTGATGCTGGTGATGCGGCCGTTGCGGAATTTCAGTTCGGCGGGGCCTTCCCGAATCTGCCCGTGATGGAAAAAGGAAGCAGGGCCGGGGTGGATTTCCAATCTATCGGCCGCGAGCTTGAATGTGCCCACGGCCGAACCCGTTTCGCCGTGAGCGTAGAGCCCATTCCGCAGACGCGATGCCAGCGCCGCCGGAGTGGTTTCCATTCCTAACAAAACTTGCGCAGGCGAGGCAAGGATCACTGCCGCTCCACCGGAACCGTCGCCCTCTAATAGCCGCGCGTCCGTGAACCGATGGAGGTCGCTGGAGAAGTGGATAAAGAGACAGGTTCCCATAAGCAAAACCGCCAGAACAGCGGCGAGGAAAGCTGCCCCTAACCCTGGCAGACCTGGGAAGAGGCCGATCCCACGCATTTTGGGAGGGGTCCATGAACCTCGAATTGATGGCTGCGTGTTGAGCACCAGGTCCTCATTGCCGGTTGATACAAGAGGTCCTCAAACTTACAGGGCGGTGGTTGCGTCACTCGACGTCTAATCCAGTTTGTGGATTTCGCGGATCCGTGACGTGGTAACCTGGTTGAAAAGGGGGTGCTTAAATACCATGTACATTCCCCGCCCGATGAAACCTGGATGGGGCTCCAACGGGGGCCCGCATTTGAAAGACCCTTCAAGTTCCACCTCGATCGGTTGCGGGCAGAACCTGGGATGACCCGAAATGCGCACGTGGGTGTCGGCATGCTTAACGAGCCTGTAATGGTGATGTTGCGTGTCGATCTCCATCACAGCTCCATAGGCGAGGTCATCCAGGTAAAACCCCTCCTCACCTTGAGGTCGTGGTGTTGGGAAATCGATATCCCAGTTCAGATTCGGATGATTCATAAATGAGAACCTCCTCCCGATCGGGGATACGTCCCCTCTGGGTGTGGCCGGAACCTGATCGGTAAGAATTTCCAAGCCCTGGCACAAGCGACGGCTCCCTAGGGAGACCTGACTGGCACATGCTAATGGCAGGACGGCGACGGTTCAATACTCGGTTCCCTGTATTGCCCCGTCGGAGATTCCACGCATTGGCTCTGTAGGGTAAACCACGGAAGAGGTTGCTGGGGGGTATGTGGCCGGGGCCGCAAGCCTCCTGGATGCGGCCCCAGCAGTAGAGGGGATTTCCTTTTCCCCCTCAATTCAGACTGGTATTACCTACGGCCAATCGGCATTACTACCAGTAGCGATATGGGTGCCAATGACCCCATCGGTCTCACCAGCCGCCCCGGCAGTGCCGAAAACCATGGCCAACGTCAACTTGAACCAGGACGTGATCTCTATGTTCTTGATATCTTTCCGCCATCGCTGCGCCCGGCATCAGCACTGTGAGTGCCGCGACCAGAAGCAGTAATGGCCATCTCAGTTTCTTGAACATAACTCACCTCCTAATTACCTGTATTTAGAACCTGACTTTATGTCGCGGGCTGCCAAACGTTAAGGCAATGAATATGAAAGGGATACTGCGGCTCAACGATCGCAGAAAGCGCTGCGGCATAGGCGTCCCGCCCGTGCGCGGTCATGACCAGGATGGCCATGACACGAGCGGAGAGTCACCGCGAGGTTCCTAATCGAGGTTCCTCTTAGGGTTGCACAAGTCCCCTCCGGATCGCATAGCGAACCATACTGGCGGTCTCATGAATGTCCAGCTTCTCCATGATCCGGCTGCGGTAGGTTTCAGCCGTCTTCACGCTGATGTCAAGGGTAACGGCACACTCCTTGGTCGATTTGCCTTCCGCGATCAATTGCAGAACCTGCCGCTCCCGGGCGCTCAGGGGGTCGTGCGGAAGTTCCGTCTTATTTTGGTAAGCCTGAATAACCGCATCCGAAATCTCGGGGCTTAAGTATGTTCCTCCACGCGCCGCCTCCCGAATCGCACGGACCAAATCGTTGGCCGCGTGCGTTTTCATCACATATCCCTTGGCCCCGCCGCGCAGCCCTTCCAGGATGTACTGGTGGTCCGTGTGCATGGTCAGCAGAATTGTTTTGGTCTTGGGAGAAACCCGCTGGATTTCGCGGGTCGCGTCAATGCCATTCAGCACCGGCATGGCAAGATCCATAACCACCACTTCGGGATGAAGGGTTTCCGCCAGTTGAATCGCCTCCTGCCCATTGGCAGCTTCGCCAACCACCTTAAACCCTTCGCGCTCCAGCAGAGCACGCAAGCCTTGACGGACCAGTTGATGATCGTCCACCACGAGAACTTGAATCGGCATACTAATCCCTCCACGGAACGGAAATGAAGAGCTTGGTGCCTTGGCCCGGACTTGATTCAATTTTGAGGGCGCCTCCGAAGGGTTGCAATTTCTCGCGCATTCCCAGCAGCCCAAGGCCTCGCGATGTGGAACGAGCCCCGGCGAGGTTGGCGTTGAAGCCCACCCCGTCGTCGACAATGGAACACCGGGCCTTTTTCTCCGAGATGTGCAATTGTATTTTTACCGACTTGGCTTGGGCGTGTTTGCTGATGTTATTCAGGGCTTCCTGAACGACCCGGTAGAGGACGGTCTCTAGAGTAAGAGGAAGTCGCACTCCGTTGGACGCTTGAACCGCTACTCGCAACCCCGACCTCCTGGCGACACCATCCGAAAGAAACTCAATAGCGGGCACCAATCCCAAATCGTCCAAGATGGTTGGTCTTAGTTCATGAGAAAGGTGCCGCAGTTGTTCATAGACGTCATCAAGGTGTTTCTTAACCCCCTGGAGCAGTGCTTTGCCGTCAGGATCAAGTCTGCGCTCGACCTGGTCCAAGGAAAGATGAACTGCTGCCAGGACCTGGCCCGCCCCATCGTGGATGGCGTGCGCTATGCGCTTGAGTTCCTCCTCCATCGCTTGATTCATATGGTGGAGGGCGGCGTTGGCCTCAGCGAAAGCCCGATGGGCCATCTCATAGGGCGACATGCTTTCCGTGAAAAACAGGCCTGCGCGCATCAGGGCGTCAGGGTTGAGAGCCTTCGTCGGATCTTGGGCAGTCAACACCTTGGCCATCGCTTCGTGGTGCAGCGCTACCATGCTCAAGACTCCCCGCCCTTCATCCAAACTTCGCCGCCCCAGTTCGTAAGCCCGCACCAGGGCCGCCTCACCGCCGCTCCTGAGATAGCGCCGTAAGGCGACCGCATATTCGCGATCGAGGTCACCGGATTGTGTCATCTGCCTTGCCATCGAGATACCGAGCCACCAAGACCAGCGCGTCGTCTGTTCCCTTTCCATATTGATCTAGAATCCGGTCAGCAATCTGCTGGGCAGCATCATTGAGATTGGTATTATCCGAAAATCCGGCCCTTATCCCATCCGTGGCAAATATCAGAATGTCGCCGGCGGAAACCTGGATGACTGAGGCAGATAATCTGGGCAGGTTGTCACCCAGGACGCCGGGGCGCTGAAGCAGGGTTTCCTGGCCGGGAAGAACGTGATGCTGGCGGTGGAATAGGATCCCTTCGATATTGCCAATGCCCAGCCAGGTCATTGTATTGTCGCTGGCACAGAATGAGGCAAGGCTCATCACCACTCCGCGGGTTGACCGCAACTGCTCGTGGCACCGCTGGAAGAGGGTAATGGGTGATTCCCCCTCAAACTTCTTAAGCGTCGCGAGAGCGCTTTGCGCCGCCAGCGCGGCTTCGCTTCCATGTCCCACTCCGTCCAGCACCGCCACCCGAGCCTGCGATGCGCACACCTTCACCCAATACCTGTCCCCCGATTCTCTTTCACCCGCCAGGGTCTGGGCGGCAACCGCCCAATCAATCAGTCCCATCTCGGAAGCGTCCATTTCTTTACCGTAACCGTGGTTCCGTGATTAACCTCAGAGACCACCTCAAACGCGTCCATGAGTCTGCGAACGCCCGGCAATCCCAAGCCCAGGCTTCGCGACGTGGAGAAGCCATCCTGAAGAGCTCGTGAAACATCAGGAATGCCAGGCCCTTCATCCCGCGCCACCACCGTGATTCCTTTCCTTTCCCCCTGCCGTATGGGCTTCATCGCGATCTCCCCAGTTTTGGCATAGAGGACGATATTGCGTGAAAGCTCCGATATGGCCGTGGCAATAAGCGTCAGGTCAGTGCTTGAGAAGCCTAAACTGGCCGCCAATTCCTTCCCCTTCTGACGCGCAATGATGATGTCGCGGTCGGATTTGATGGATACGCATACCCCCTCCACAACCTCCGCCCGGTTCATGACAGGAAGGTGGCGAGAAACATTCATCGAGCTTTTTCGACTCCGGTCATCGGCCACGGTCCCTCATCTCTTTGCCCGATCCATTCATTTTTCGATTCAGATAAAGGATTCCTTCTTCCAGATCGAGCGCAGTGGCAACACCTTCCAGCTTCAAACCCAGGCGGACCAAGGCAAACGCAACTTCGGGCTGAATTCCCACGATAACCATTTCAGCGCCGCGGAGCCGGATCATAAACGCGATGTCACGGAGTGTGCGCGTGGCAAAGGAGTCCATGACATCTAGGACGGTGACGTCGACGATGACCCCACGCGAGCGGAGCTTGCCGACTTGCGTGACAAGGGCGTCACGCAATTGCACCAGGTCTTCGTCACTCAGAGCGGACTGAATGGAGGCAATGAGATATGGACCCTGCTTGAGAATGGGAACTTGCACGGTTAACCGCCTATCACAGCTCGAGAATTGTCGCCCAGAGAAACGACTTTATAGCCGAGCAGGCGCTCAGCCTCTTCGATACCCCCTTGCAAATCCCCTACGGTGTTCATCTTGCCCAGATCCACTCCGATGGTAACGAGAGTCTGCGCAATTTCCGGAGATAGACCCGTAATGATCACCGTGGCGCCAAGTAAACGGGTCGCTTCCACGGTTTGCACCAGGTGGTTGGCCACACTGGCATCCATCACCGGGACACCCGTAATGTCGATCACTACGACTTTCGCCCGGTTCGTGCGGATACCGCGCAGCAGTTGTTCCGTCAATTGGCGCGCCCGTTGTGGGTCGATCACACCGATAATCGGCAAAATGAGCAGCCGTTCCCGGACTTGGAGCACCGGAGTGGACAGCACCCGAATGGCTTCCTGCTGTTCGCGAATGACGCGTTCGCGCTCCTGCACGAAACCCACTGCCACCGTGTTTGAAATGCGGTTCACGGCGGGCTCGTAAGCATCGAGGATTCGGTTCAATAAGGCGAAGTTGTTTTGGTACTTTTCGAACAAGGAACGCGCCAGGACGTCGCGGAGAAGCAGAACGATCCCGATAACTTCGTGGGTTTCAACACCTCGAGGGATAATGCGCTCGGAGAGGTTGCGAGCATACGCCTGGAGGGCTTCGAAGGTCCCAGACTCCAGGGCCTCAACGTAGTTATCGTAAACAGCCGTCGCCTCCGCGAAAATTTCGTCCGTGCTCATGGCCGTCAGGAGCTTCGCTTCGGTGATGCGGCGGGCCCACTCCTGACGCAGCAACGTGCGGTTCTGTTGGAGGTGTGCAACAAGTTCCCGCAGCAATTCATGTGTACTCGGCGAAGTAGATACATGAGCTAAAGTTAGTCCACGCTTCCTCATCAAATTCCCTCCTAAAACAACCATTTGCCTCATGCCCCAAAATTAGGGGAACATTAGAGATATCTAAATTCTATACCCCTCGCGATTCACCGCCATCCCATGAAGCCCGGAGGGTAACTGTCAGGTATATACCGGACAAAATGTCATGTCAAGCATGGCTCGGCGAGCGCGTGTTTTCGTCGAATGCCGCGCATAACCCCCTGCCAGTAAGTGGCTTAACCGCTCCGCCAGCCCCCACACACCACCTGAAATGGGCACTGGGCCTTTTGCGGTATCCGGTACTTACCTGAAGAAGAGTTCAGGTTTTCAACTGATAGAAACATTGTATCCAGGCAACTTAAGGTGCGAGTGCAGAGGGGCGGGTGTTTATCCAGACCCAAACTCAATCAGAGAGGAGCGCCAATGAGCACACTTCCGACAACCTCAACGCCGCAACCCTTATTCCGCCGCAACCTGTCAGCATCAAATAAGAACAAGCGGGCCGTCTTGACGGCCTCACATTGTTCCGGCCCTCACCATGGGCTGCGGACTTCGCCGACGGTTATGGAAAACCTGGCGCCAGACTTTGCGTCGGCCCACCGCGCTTACCGGCGGCGTGTTTATTCCCAGTGCTTCTGCATGCTTCACAATGAGAGCGACGCAGAGGATGCCGCGCAAGAAGTTTTTCTCCAATTATTCCGGAAAATACACACTTTCCGGGGCGAATCGAGCTTTTCGACCTGGCTGCGCCGTTTGACCACGAATTGCGTCCTGATGGAAATTCGCAGGATGCGCCACCGGAGGCTGGAAGCAGTTCCCCGGGAAGCTTCGCTTGGCGCCGAAGTGGGAAATGATGTTTTGGACCTGCCACTGGACTCTTTCCAGACGCCGCCCATCCACATTTTCGACCGGGTCAGTATTGAAACCACCATGTCGCAATTGCCCACAGGATTCCAAAGAATTTTCGAATTGCATGATGTCGAAGGCTATACGCACGAGGAGATTGCAAAATTGCTGGGCATCCAATCCGGGACGTCGAAATCGCAATTACACAAGGCACGGCTGCGGATGCGTGTGCTGCTGCAATCCGGCGCAGGCGGAACGAAGAATGAAAAACTCAGGCCGATCTGAATCCATCGGCTGGGAGGATGGGCAGAAAAACCGGGGGGCTTGCGTGGAGGAGATAAGCAATGACGAATATCCAAGGAGCGCCTGGATATCTCGCGCGCCAACTTTGGAGAGTAACGGGTTCACAGCATGCGCTGCGTTGACGGATAAATCGGATTGGAATAAAACCGATCCTCGTATACTTTTAACTGTCCCTATGGTAAGCCACTGGTTCGACCAGTGAGACTCGAAGAGGTTTGACCGTTGCCGGCTTCCCCGTAAGGGGCAATACTGTTCATTTAAGAGGTTGGAGCAAATTATTCATGCATCTGTTCCCGAGAGAGGCCCTCACCCACCGCCTTGCGGTCCCCCCTCTCCCAAAGGGAGAGGGTTTTTTGACTTTTGATTTTTGCCCTCGCCCCCCTTGGGGGAGAGGGGGAACCGCAAGGCGGTGGGTGAGGGGGTCGAATTGGGATCGGTCAGCTAAAGTGAACAGCATTGCCGTAAGGGGAGCAACATGAGTAGCCGCAGGTGGAACCTCCGGATGGGAACCAGGGAAAGGAGGGGCGGTTCGCGAACCGCCCCTACACCCGTTCGAGCGGGGCCGAACCGTTCGACCCCTGCAGGGTCGGTAGAATGGGCAGCGATGCGATCCGTGGGTGGCGGGCACAAAAAGCGTGCCCTTGCCCACGGCTACTCAAGGTTAACCCCTTCGGGGTTCGGACCGCCTCCGGCATCGAAGCAAATCGAATGTCACGCGCTACCGCCTTTGAGGCGCCCCCACTCATCCACTTATCAAGCCACCCGCTTTGCGGGGGGTGTCTGACTCTGATGAAGACGCGTCTCTTTCAATTGGCGGGAGAATCGGCGGGGGACAGGGATGGATGAAGACGCGTCTCTTTCCGCCGCGCAGCGGACGATGATAGCACTCCCGAATGTGAATCCAAGCTCGTTGGCGCATTGGCAAGGGTCTGATTCGGCTCATCCATTTGAGTGGATTGGGTTTCCCATGCTTGGACGATGAATCTCTTGGGAGCCGGCCCAATGTAATAGAACGGATAGCATGTTATCAAGGTCAGCGTGGGGCGACTCGACTTCTGGAGGACCTGGACATCCTGGGGCCCAACCTTGTCGATGGACTCAACCTGATAGTGGTAGGTTCCCTCGGTGGTGGTGAAAGTGATTTCGTCATCCTTTTGGATGTCTCTGAGAGCACGGAAGAACGTATCGCGATGACCTGCAACCACCACGTTTCCCGCTCCACCCGGGAACGCCGTGGCCGGGACGTGCCCCACCGCCTTTCCCAGGACACTCTCGTTGTCGCCTTCCAACACCATGACAGATATACCGATATTGGGTATTTCCATTCGCCCAATTAAAGCGCCGGGGGGGAGCGGGTGGGCGGCTGGCACTAAACCGCGGCCAGCCAAGGCTGGGGGTGTGGGTTCGAGCCCATCCCGGTTGAGCCGCGCGACAGGGGTTTTCAAAAGGATGGAGAGCGCACCGCCGAGCCATGTCAGCAATGGCAAAAACCGTGATGGCGTCTGATGCCTCACGGCTCGATCAAACCGCCAGCTTTGATAGGATTGAAAAATCCTGGCGCGGCCATAGTTCACCGCCACGCTACCAAGGCACACCAAAGCTAAGAGCAGGCAGAGGTATTGGCACGCCGCAAGAAACTTTCCTCCCCATGGGGATGAACGCGAGGGAGGGAGCACTACACTCTGCCTCCGCTCCTGGGAAGTCCCATCCCGGCCGTTTTCGACACGGTAAAGGCTCCATTTGGGCCGGAGAGGATTTGGCTCTTCCCCTGGATCACTCATAAGGACGCCTTGGCCGGCAGGGGTAGCGCCGACGAATCAGTGGGCATTAGATAGCCGGCGCGAGTGGAAACATGCAGCTTGCCGTCCCTTGTAGCCATGGCCGTAACCCGAATACTATGATACTTGCCGAGCGAGTTTTGGTTGCTCGGGTGGTATCCGATTGTGTACTGGCGCCGAAGGTCTTGGGCAATCTGCGCGCAGATTCCAGTCATCTCCGAGGGTGACGCGGGGAAATAGGACTTACCCCCCGTTACCTTCGATAACCGCCTGAGCTTGCTCATGTCTTCGCCTTCGAACGATTGATCGTAAACGCCCAGCGCGTAAATTTGAGCGATGGAAGCTTCCGCCCGTTTCAGCAAACCGGGGAACTTCAGGCGGCTGGCATTATCCCCGCCATCGCTAACGATAATCAAAGCTTTCCGGTTCGCCGTTCCGGCATTCAAATGATCCAGGGCCACCGAGATTCCATCATACAGGGCGGTATTGCCGGAGGCAGGAGTTCGGGAAAGAGCGCCCCGGAGCTGCTGGACGTCGCCGGTGAAAGGGACGCCTTTGGGCAGCCCCATGAAAACTCTTTGATTGAAGTTGACAACAAACATCTGATCATAAGGGTTGCTGGACTTGGCAAAGGCCTCGGCCGCGGCAATAACCTCGGGACGCTTGGCGGCCATACTCCCGCTATTATCGACGACCAAACCTACCGTCACCGGTACATCTTCGGCCTCGAAGAGATCGATTTCCTGCGGACGCCCGTCCTCAAACACCTGAAAATTACTCTTCTCCAAACCGGATACCGCCTGCCCTTTCCGATCGGTAACGACCACCGGCAAAACCACCAGTCCAACATCAACAGAAATTCGGTACTCATCAGGCCCGGGTTGATCGAGGGAGTTGTCTTGCCGGCTGGGGGAATTGTTTTGCGCAAGCGACGGAATGCTCGTCAGCGAAATCAAGATCGCGAGAGTAGCTACTTTCGAAGGATGGCCGATTCCAAAATCGCATAGTCTCGACATGGGTCCCTCCGAGCGTGTGGCATCCCGCCCTCATCGGCGGCAAGGTAAAAAGGCGCGCCTGGCGCCGCCGAGGACGCCAGGCACAGACTGCTGATAACGCATTAGGCAGATATCCTTAAGAAGATGCGAAGTGAAGCGGCGGCTGCCAATGCGAGCATACCAATCAAACCCGCCAGGGGCAAATCACTTGCCGTCTGCGGCAACTGTTCGGGGGTTGTGGACTGTTGGCCAGTGGAAGGCGCCGTCCCCTGAGGAGCGGCGGGAACTTCCGTGGCTGGCGCCTCAGCCTGCGGCTCGGGTGCGGGCGCAGCCTCTGGTGCAGGTGCGGGTGCCGGCTCTGGCGCGGGTGCTGCCGCAGCCTCTGGCGCAGGCGCGGGCGCCGCCTCCGTCGTGGCTACGGGCTCCTGAACCTGGGCTACTGTTTGCGGAGCAACTTTGAATTCCTGCCCAAAGTTGTCACCTGGGTAAAACCATTCTTTAATCGGTACTCCGGCTTCCGGCAGCATCCCCTGAGCTTCTGAGCCGTTTTCCGAGAATTTGATTACCGAGTGGCCGGTCGGCATCACGCGATAGTCGGGTATGGCAATCATTGTGGCGATGATGTGTGTCTCGTCTGCATTCCAGATTTCAACGACGTGGCGATCGTTGGTGTCCGCCAGCTTGAAAACGTAAGCTCCGGCCGCGAGCTGCGTCTCGCCAACTGACACCGGGCCGTCAAAAGTAAATGTGGTTTTCTTATCCCACTCGTCAGCCCTGACGCTCAACGAGAGCAGAAACAGGCTGACTCCAAACGCTAGCGCGAGCGAATTAAAGATTCTCATCTCAATACCTCCATGGGAATTTAATGTTCGTGCAACGATCCTTGGGCCCAAGTCATCACCCCTCGGGGGGAGGGTCAGTAGGGGCCCATGCGAATTTGGCGCAGCGCCCTCGATCGGTTTTGCGGCCGGACACCCTCGCCAAATGCATACTACGTAACCCCTACATGTGTAATAACATGGTTCAAAAGTTCATCCATCAGGTAAACACCCCAATACGGGTTCGGATTAAATCCTGACGAGGGCATTCGAACTATCCACCCTCTTAAGGGTTCTGCCGGCCAGGGCTTTTGGTTCTGCACCGTCACAATCAGCGGCGAATCGTGGAGGTGTTTTCTGCATCCCCGAATCGGGATTTTGCGAACCTTCCTACCGCCTGACGAAACTGAAGCCCACGCCCCAGGCAGGGCAACTTATGCACCAAACGGGTTGTTATGCAGTTAAACGTTGCCCAATGAATGAATTGTATCGCCTCTGCAGCCTGCCCTCAGTTCCGGGCCCAACTCCCAAAATTTCCGGAAGCGCGTAAAAACTTCGCAGCGCGATGGCACCTTGCATGAGCAAACGCTTTCAACACGCGTTCTGTTCAATAATCGGGACGCGCAAGGCATCTTTGAGGTTTGCACGCAAGCCCGATAACGCGTGGAATCGCCGGAATCTAGAAAGCCAGCGAAAGACCGGGTGGTTCTATCAGGTGTTCCCCCGATTGCAAAGGGTGGCCGCATTAACTACCCTTCGAGCTATGGGGCGTAGCGCGGTGGCCACGCTGCCGGAGGCAGGAGTTGTGGCAGTACAAATCCCGTGGCGGTGCATTGAAGGGCTGGCAATTCCATGCGCATGAGTCTTCGCTTGATCTTTTCGTTGATCGTCGGGGTCACTCTCCTGTCCTTCCTCCTTGCCTTGTTTCAAGTGCGGGCGGCAAATCGGGGGCTGCGGCAGGAGTTGGAGAATCGCGCCGGGATTATGGGCGAAAGCTTGGAAGGGAAGGTGGAACCTCTGCTCAGCTCACGCTCGCCCAAACCCCTGGAGGCGGTGGTAACCCAGTTTGGGAATCGCGAGCACCTGATGGGAATCGCGGTATTCGATGCGTCCGCAGACCGCCTGGCGGCAACTCCTGGCCTGGAAGATTACCTGCGGGGTGCGCTTCCCGCGGTGACCCAGGTGATATCGAGCCAAGCGAAATACGCGGGATTTATTACGTTGGACGGGAAGCCTACGCATCTCGACATTCTCCCGCTGCACGGCGCAGACGATTCGGAAGTGCGGGGGGCGCTGGCGATTTTTCACGATGCCAGTTTCATCAAGGCGCAGACCTCGCGGCTTTGGTGGGACACGTTTCTGGGCGTGCTGGTGCAGGCGGTATTCATCGCCCTGGTGACGCTGCTGATCATCCGCTGGAGCATCGTACGGCCCATCGCCCGAACGGCGAAGTGGGTCAGGGAAATCCGCGCGGGCAAGAGCACGGAGCGCTCCGGCCTGGACGACGAGGACCTTTTCAAACCCTTGGCGCAAGAAGTAACGCACCTGGCCAAGACTCTGGAAGCCGCTCGGGCCGCGGCGGAGGAGGAAGCGCGGCTTCGCGAAACCGCCGAAGCACTCTGGACGCCCGAACGCTTGCGCGTACACGTGCGGAGCAAGCTGGGGGAGCGGCCATTCTTTGTGGTCTCCAACCGCGAACCCTACACCCACACCTACCGGGGAAAGAACGTGGAAGTTACCGTCCCGGCGAGCGGGTTGGTTACGGCGATTGAACCCATCCTGCGAACCTGCCAGGGAATGTGGCTGGCGCACGGTTCCGGGGATGCCGACCGCGAGAACGTGGACGAACGGAACTGCCTGGCGGTGCCTCCCGATGAACCCCAATACACGCTGAAGCGGGTCTGGCTGACCAAGGAGGAAGAGGAAGGCTATTACTTCGGATTTTCCAATGAGGGGCTTTGGCCTCTCTGCCACATCGCCCACACGCGCCCGATCTTTCGCGCCAAGGATTGGGAGCAGTACCGAGCCGTAAATCGAAAGTTTGCGGAGGCGCTGCTCCAGGAGATGGAAGGGATGGATGAGCCTGTGGTGCTGGTGCAGGACTACCATTTTGCGCTGCTCCCGCGGCTGATTAAGGATAAATTGCCGGGAGCGCGGGTGGCGATTTTCTGGCACATTCCCTGGCCGAACCCCGAAGCCTTTGCCATTTGTCCCTGGCAGCGCCAATTGCTGGAGGGCCTGCTGGGCGCGGACCTGGTGGGCTTCCACATCCAATCCCACTGCAACAACTTTCTTGAAACGGTCGACCGCGTGATCGAATCCCGGGTGAATTGGGAGAGGTTCACGGCCGAACGCGGAGGCCACCTTACCCAGGTGCAGCCTTTTCCCATTAGCGTGGCCTACGCGGAAAAGTCCGCGCCCGACCGCCCCCCGCACGCCTCGCCCTACCTGGATCGTGCGGCTCTCCTGAAGGAGCATGGCGTGGAGGCGACGTATATGGGTATTGGCGTCGAACGCGTGGACTACACCAAGGGAATTCTGGAACGATTCCAAGGACTGGAGCGCTTTTTCGAAAGGAACCCCACGTACCTGGGGCAATTCACCTTTGTCCAGATCGGAGCTCCCAGCCGCACCCACATCAAGCGCTATCACGAGCTTCTGGCGGAAGTCGAGGCGGAAGCGGACCGAATCAATTGGCGATTCCAGACCAACCAGTGGAAGCCCATCCTGTATTTGAATCGGCATCACAGTCACCAGGAAATCCAGAGGTATTACAAAGCTGCCGACCTGTGCATGGTCACCTCACTTCACGATGGCATGAACCTTGTTGCCAAAGAGTACGTGGCGGCGTGCGAAGACGATCAGGGAGTCCTGATTCTCAGCCGCTTCGCCGGCGCCTGCCATGAATTGCGCGACGCCCTCATCGTTAATCCTTACGACATTGAGCAGTTGGCCGAAGCCGTCCACTTCGCACTGCGCATGGACCCGGCGGAAAGAAGCGCGCGAATGCATCGCATGCGGCAAATCGTGAAAAGTTTCAACATTTATCGTTGGGCGGCGGATCTGGTGGCCGATCTCTGTGAAATCCGGCTCGATGCAAAGGTGGAAGTGGGATGAAGGCTCATCGGGGAAATGTCGCGACGGGCCTTTTTGATTCCTGGCCGCAGGTGGTGAGACGGCTGCGGGCGACGAACCGCTGGTTGTTGCTTCTGGATTTTGACGGCACCCTGGTTCCCGTAAACGACAACCCCAGCGCCGTCAGTCTCGATCCCCTCGCGCGGCAGGTCCTTCGCCGCCTGGCGCGTCATCGGGGATCGCGCGTCTATATTATGAGCGGACGAAGGTTGGCCGATTTGCGGCGGCGGGTGAAAATCCCCGGCGTTCACTTGCTGGGCCTGCACGGCTGGGAAAGGCGCGGCGCCACACTTCCGCCGGCGCAAAAACACCTGTTGCACCAGGCCAAGCTCTGGCTCGCGGAGCGCCTCCCCGCTCTGCCCGGCATTGCCGTCGAGGATAAGGGTTATGCGCTGGCGGTCCATTACCGAGGGGCCACGCTACCGGCGGTACGGGTTGCCGGGCAGGCCCTGTTCGCTGCCCGTGATCATTTCCGGCCTGGCCTGCGCTTGCTGAAGGGGAGAAAAATCTGGGAATTGCTTCCGCGCGCCATTGTCGGCAAGGGTCGGGCCACCCAAGGCCTCCTCAAGGGGCTTCCGGCGGACACGCTACCGATTTTCATTGGCGACGATACCTCCGATGAGTCCGCCTTCGCGGTCCTTCGGCATGGATTGGCGGTTCACGTGGGTGCGCATACCAAGACCAAAGCCGCTTTCTGCCTTCGCGACCCGGGCGAGGTCCGGGAATTCCTGGAAAGATTGGAGGCGGTGATATCATGCAAGGAATCGAGTCCCCATTCCAATTCTTGACGGCATCTTATCTGATCCGCGTGCAGAATTTGCGGGCCACCACGCTGGCGGAGTTTGCCGCCGGGCTGGAAACGTGCAGCGACGCCTGCATTTTTTTCCACACGTTTCAGAGTCTCAGCCGCCATCACTTTCTCACCGAGGGATTTTCCAACGACTTCGCGCAATGGGCTTTGGCCGCTTGCAACCGTCCGGAACTTGCCGAGCAACTTGCCAGCTTTGACATTCGCGAATACACATCGTTGGCGAAGTTGCGCGCCGATATGCGCCGCGTGGTCAACGATTACTGCGAACTCCATCCGCAATTTGCCGCCCAACAAACTTTTGAGGCCTTTGGGTTTTGCGAGGCCATCGAAGTGGCGATTCCCTTGGGATTTGATGCCCGAACGCTCCGGGAATTCAATGAGGGTCTCCAGAAGTTGAGTCGCGCTTCCTTGCATTATCATTTCATCGCCTCGCGATTGCGCTTGCACCTTCAAACTAACGATTTCTCCAACTGGTTTGAAAACACTTTGGGTCTCCCCAACCTCGCACACCGCGCCGACCACATTGACATTTACACCAGCACCCTCGAGGGCGTACGGCTGATCCTTACCCAATTAATCGAAAAGGAGTTGTGCACGTGACTACGACGACCACGACGACAACCTCGAGGCCCATCCCCCTGGATGATTATGCACCCATCATTGGGCAGCCTGAGGTGGATGAACTACGGGCGCTCGCCGGTTCGCTCAGGGGGCATTCCATCCAAATGGTGAACTCCACGGCCGTGGGGGGCGGAGTGGCCGAGATCCTTACCCGCTTGATTCCTATCCTCAAGGAGTTGGACCTTTCGGTCCGATGGGACGTGATCACCGGGGGGAATGATTTTTATGGGATTACGAAGGCATTCCACAATGCTCTTCACGGTGGACCCTACTTATTGCCGCCGGAGAGTTTTGAGACCTTTCTGGCCTATAACCGGCAAAACCTATCCCGCTTGTCGATGGACAGCGAATTCACGGTGATTCATGACCCCCAACCGGTGGCTTTGATCCAGGGGCGAAGCAACCACTCCGGCCACTGGGTTTGGCGCTGCCATATCGACCTTTCCCACCCCAACCCCGCTGTTTGGGGACTCCTCGAACCGTGGGTTAAGCAATACGATGCGGCGATATTCTCTTCGCCGGAATTTATTCAAAGGCTTCCACTCCCACAGTATCTTTTCTTTCCTTGCATCGATCCGCTCTCGGAAAAAAACCTGGAAATTCCGCCGGAGACCGTGCGCGGAATCCTGGACCTCTATGGCATTGACCCCAAGCGCCCCATCCTGACACAAATCTCACGCTTCGATCGCCTCAAGGACCCGGTGGGAGTCATCCAAGCCTATCGTATCGTCAAACGATACTTTGACTGTCAGTTGGTTCTGGCCGGAGGCAGCGCCGATGATGATCCGGAGGGAGAAGCGGTTCTGTCCGAAGTAAAGGAAGCCGCAGGCGATGACCCGGATGTGCACATTCTCAACCTGCCGCCCTGGAGTCCGACCGAAATCAACGCGCTCCAGCAAGCCTCGACAATCATTATCCAGAAGAGTCTGCGCGAAGGCTTTGGCCTTACCGTTGCGGAAGCCTTATGGAAGAAGAAACCGGTGGTGGCTTCCGCGGTGGGGGGCATTCCCTTGCAGATCATCCACAAGCACACCGGCCTGCTTGCCCATTCCGTGGCAGGAGCAGCATACCAGATCCGCTTTCTGCTCTCCAATCCCGCGCTGGCCGCCAAGCTTGCCCAGCAAGGTCATGAACACGTTCGCGAGCACTTTTTGATCACCACCAATGCCAAGCGCTACCTCACCTTATTCCAGTACCTTCTGGCGACTTCTGAAAAATAGTGTCACATAACACCTAACTTTTGACAATTGGCCATCCCCCAGGTTGTAGGGGTACGGCTTGCCGTACCTTATTCGTGTTTATCTCGCGACCGAATCACAAGGGTACGGCAAGCCGTACCCCTACATTTTTGTCGCCCGACCGAACCAAGAGGTTAAGGCAAGCCGTGCGCCTACTCTTCATCGCGGTCTCGTCAGGTATAGACCTGACCCTGAGTTCAGGTTTTCACCCTATGTGAGATCCGGGTTCATATCAGCTATACAGAGCGTCTGAAGTAATGCAGCATAATTCGATTGACTCATGGGCCCCTCTTGCTCGTAGAATGCGGCAGGAGGTGGAGCCATGCGAAAGCTGGAGATTTCCGATGTTGAGGTCATGC
>JBEKQO010000045.1:0-34363 GCA_049519635.1 Terriglobia bacterium
CCCCCGCCTTGCGGTCCCCCCTCTCCCCAAGGGAGAGGGTTGGGCTTTTGATTTTTATCCCTCTCCAGGGGGAGAGGGGGGACCGCAAGGCGGGGGGTGAGGGGTCCCTTTCAATCCAATCGACTTTGACGGTGCCCTGGTGTCAATCCCGTTTCAGCTTTTCGCTGAGTCGGTCGCTGTCCGCGATCCTGACTTGGAGGCGTGGCTCGAGTGTGTTAAAGTGAGCGAATAAAAGGCGAATCTTTGGGATCGGGTGATCGGGTAATCCGATGATCGGGAGATCGGTTGAACTGAGACCCATTCAGCCTGATTAGTTCTTTGTTAACCCGATCACCCGATTATTGAGGAACACAGGATGGAACCCAGACCCGACGCTTTGGCAAGCTTCCGGGCACACGACCTCGCCCCGGTGGAAAGCGCACTGAAGGAAATCGAGGAGAAATTTCGCGCCTCGCGCGCCCAGGGCGGGGTGACGGCTATCCGCCACTTCCCCGCCCGCGAACCGCGCGTGGCGCCATTCCCCGCCTCTCTACCTCCCCGCCTCGTAGAGGTTCTAAAGGCTCGGGGCTTTGCCTCGCTCTACACGCATCAGGCGCTGGCCTTTATCCTGGCGCGCGAAGGCAAGAACCTAGTGGTGGTGACGCCCACAGCGTCGGGCAAAACGCTTTGCTACAACCTGCCGATCCTGAGCGAGCTGATGGCGAACCCGGAAGCGCGCGCCCTTTATCTTTTCCCCACCAAGGCCCTTTCACAGGACCAACTGGTGGAACTCAATCGCTGGACCGAGCAGTTCGGCGACGAAGTGCGCACCTTCACTTACGACGGCGACACGCCGCAGGACGCTCGCAAAGCCATTCGTTCCCGCGGCAATCTGGTGATCTCCAATCCCGACATGCTGCACGCGGGCATCCTGCCGCACCACACCAAGTGGCAGCGGCTTTTTGAAAACCTTCGCTACGTGGTGATCGACGAGCTCCACTACTATCGCGGCGTCTTGGGCAGTCACTTGGCCAACGTTTTGCGGCGTCTCAAACGCGTTGCACGCTTTTACGGAAGCAGCCCGCAGTTTATCTGCACCTCGGCCACAATTGCCAATCCCCTGGAACTCGCCGCGCGCATTTTGGAACAAGAGGTGACGCTTATCGACGACAACGGCGCGCCCGCGGCGGAGAAGTACTTTGTCTGTTACAACCCTCCGGTGGTCAATCAGCAACTGGGCATTCGCCGTTCGTACTTGAATGAAACACGCCGCCTGGCCAAAACCTTCCTTTCGCGCGGACTTCAGACCATTGTTTTCGCCAACAGCCGCCTGGCCACGGAAATTCTGGTGACCTATCTTCAGGAGGATTTTTCCCAAGGGCCCGCCATGCCGCAAGCGGTGCGCGGCTACCGGGGCGGCTACCTGCCGCTGGAGCGCCGGGAAATCGAGCGTGACCTGCGCAGCGGCCGCTTGCGTGGCGTGGTGGCTACCAACGCCCTGGAACTCGGAATCGATGTGGGCAGCCTGGATGTGGCGCTGCTCGCCGCCTACCCCGGCACGATCGCCTCCACTTGGCAGCGCGCGGGGCGCGCAGGGCGAAGGCAGGGGACATCGGCAGCGGTGCTCGTTGCCTCCAGCGCGCCGCTCGACCAGTTCATGGTGCAGAACCCGGAATACTTCTTCGGCCGCTCGCCCGAGCACGGCTACGTGAATCCCGACAATCTTTTTATCCTGCTGAACCACCTGAAGTGTGCGGCCTTTGAGCTGCCATTGCGCGAAGAGGAGAAGTTTGGCGCGCTCGACCTCCGGCGGCTTTGCCAGCACCTGGAGGAGACCGGCTTTCTGCATCACACTCAAGACGGCTGGCACTGGGTCTCGGAGAGCTATCCTGCCGACGCCCTCAGTCTGCGCTCTGTTTCCTCCGATAATTTCGTGATTGTCGACAACACGCACGAGCCCCGCGTGATCGGCGAGACCGACTTTTCCAGCGCCCTCACCACGCTGCACGAGAAGGCCATCTATATCCAGAACGGCGTGCAGTACCACGTTGAGCGCCTCGACTACGACGACCGCAAGGCCTACGTCCACCAGGTTGATTCCGAATACTTCACCGACGCCATCTCTTACACCAAAATCAAAATCCTGGAGACTTTTGACTCCGCCATGGCGGGGGCCGCGCGCAAGAATCACGGCGAAGTTCAGGTGAACACGCAGGTGGTGGGATTCAAGAAGATCAAGTTCTACACCATGGAGAATGTCGGGTCAGGAGAGCTCACGCTGCCCGAACAGGAAATGCACACCACGGCATTTTGGCTGACGCTGCCACGCCCCATGATGGACGCGTTGCCTTACAACTCCACCGAGCGGCTCGACGGGGTGAACGGCCTCTCGAACGCCCTCGGCGCTATTGCCACGCTGCTCGTCATGTGCGACGCTCGTGATCTGGGAACTTCCGTGGGCGAGAATGCGGAATTGGAGATAACACCTGATGTGGCGGCGTGTGGACCGTCTGATGTAGCGCCGGGCTTTAGCCCGGCACCCCTCCCAACATCACCGGCATCGAGCACGCCAGGTGCCGCCCTGAAGGGCGGTGCTACGCCGGAAACGCCGGAACAGGTCAGCCCATTGCCGGGCAAGCGCACCGTGGTGCGAAAGATCTTCGAGCCCAACATCTACCTCTACGACTCCTACCCCGGAGGCGTGGGGCTGAGCGAGCCGCTCTTCCGCATGAGCAATTCGTTGCTGGAGAAAACGCATAAGCTGATTTCGGAATGCCCGTGCCCCACGGGCTGCCCCTCCTGCGTCGGGCCAATAGGAGAGATCGGGGAGAAGGGGAAGGAAGTTGCGCTGGAGATATTGCGGCGAATGATTGGTGGAGATTCGTAGGGGCGGTTCGCGAACCGCCCCTACATCCTCGAATCGGTGATTATGTGAACCTCGACCAGAAACTTCGCCAGCTCAAGAAGGCCTCGGCGCCTCGCGACCCTGATCGCGAACTCGAGCAGACGCTCGAATATCTGCGCCGCATGGATAAGCCGCCCGAGCCGCGCCAGCTTCCCGCGCAAAAGGCGGCCAAAGGGATCGAGGAGTATGTGGAAGGCGTGCTGGGGAAAAATGATTTAGGCGAATACTTTGTGGCCCGGCAGGCTTTTCCTTTCGGCAGGCCCTACGGCAAGCTGCGCATTGGCGACATCTCCACTGCTGACCTGAGCCCGCTGAATCTGCTTTTCCCCCAAGCCCCCCTGCCCGCCCCGGAGCGACTGGTTTACCTCGACACGGAAACCACGGGCCTGGCGGGCGGCACGGGCACGTGCGCGTTCCTGATTGGCGTCGGAACGGTGGAGGGAACACAATTCGTCGTCAGGCAATTCTTTCTGCGGGATTATCCGGAAGAGAAAGCCATCCTGCGCGCCCTGGCGGAAATTCTGGACTCCTTCGACGGGCTGGTAACTTACAACGGCAAGACTTTCGATGTGCCGCTGCTCGAAACGCGCTTCGCTTTGGCGCGGTTAAAGTCTCCCTTCGGGCGAATGCTGCACCTCGATGCGCTACACCCATCGCGACGGCTCTGGAGGCTGCGCCTGGAAAGCTGCAAGCTCACGGACCTGGAAAGTACGGTGCTGGGCATCGAGCGCGAGGGTGACGTGGCCGGCTCGGAAATCCCCGGCATTTACTTTGATTACCTGCGCTCGGGCGACGCGCGGGGTTTGCAACCGGTGTTCTACCACAACGCCCTCGATATCATGACGCTCGCCGCCGTCACCGTGGAGTTGGCGCGGGCAATGGGCGACTCCAGCACGCTCGATTCTGCCGTGGACCTCTTCAGCCTCAGCCGCATGCTTGAATTCGCGGGTTCAAGGGAGCAGTCCGTGGAGACTTGCCAGCGAGCGCTTTCCGGAGGTTTGCCGGAAGAGATTGAGGCCCGAGCCTTGCACCAATTGGCCTTGCAGTACAAGCGGCAGCGCCAACACGAATTAGCAGTGGCGACCTGGTTGCAACTCACGCGGCGGGCGTCCCCACTGGCGCTGGAAGCCTTCGAAGAGTTGGCGATTCATTATGAGCACCACCAACGGGATCCCCAAACCGCGATGGAATTCACCCTCGCCGCCATCGGGCGCCTGAAAGTGGAAGAGCCGCAGAGCCGAACCGCAGGCCCGGCGCTCCTTCTGCCCGATGCCCAACGCTTTACCCACCGTCTGCAAAGGCTGCAACGAAAGACCGCCCGGCTCCAAAGTGCCATCAAACTTCCGATCCCTTAGCGCGGATTTCTCGCGACGGGTTTTCAGGCCCTGGAGCAGGTGTAGCGCGGACCTGTTTTTTAGGTCCGCGGCTCGTCCCGGATGGACAAGGAAAAGCCGCGGACCTAAAAACCAGGTCCGCGCTACTCTTCCTCGGCCCGAGTTTCTGCCTATTATAGGCAGCCGCAAGCCTGTCGATGCTCAGAATGACAGCGCTTTCGAGTTTTTCCGCAGCCTGTAAAGCCCCGCCCTTCCAAACCCGTGGTGAGAAGTCCGAGCTACAGTGCCTGGGCACGTTCCCCTGTTCCTAAACCTAAATCCTGGTCCCGCCTCTGCTACAATTACTCACCACTATGGCCGACTCGGACTTGACTCAGAGAACGATTGACCCCTTCTCCCGCGACGTGCTGGAATTCCCTGCCGTTATTGATCTGCTGCACAGTTATCTTTCCGGACCCATCAGCGAGCCGCTGCTGGCCCGGGTTGAACCTCATACCCATCTCGAACGGATTCGGCGCGATTTGGAATTGGCCCGCGAGGCTCGCGAGTACCTGCGGGAGAGCGCTCGCCCCGGCCTGGCGGCGTTGTGCGAGCCGAGCCCGTTGCTCGATAAATTGCATGTGGAAGGGCTGGCGCTTGCCGCGCTGGAGATTCTGGCCTTGGTCGAAGTGGCACGGGCGGGATTGGATATGTATCGCCTTTTTGCCAAGCACCCGACGCCGCGCCTGTCGGAACTGGCGCGGGCGCTGCCGGATTTCCGCAGCCTGGTGACGGAGTTGGAGGGCAAGATCAATCCCGACGGCACCGTGGACGATTCCGCCAGCGCCGAGTTGGGGCGAGTTCGACGGTCCATCGAGCGGGCCAAGGGCGAAATCCAGTCGAGCTTGGAGGGGATGCTGCGGCGCTTTTCCGATGTGCTTCAAGACGCCGTGGTCACCATACGCAACGATCGTTTCGTCATCCCCGTCCGCGTGGAGGAAAAACGGCGTGTGCAGGGAGTGGTGCACGGGGCGAGTTCCTCCGGCGCCACGGTTTACATCGAACCGCTGGAGACGCTGGCGCTCAACAACGAGCTGGTAGAGTTACAGGACCGGGAGTTCGCGGAAGTTCAGCGCATCCTGGGCGAATTCACCCGTAAGCTGCAAGATCGGCGCGACGACCTGGGCAAGGCGGCAGAAATCCTGGCTGAAATCGACTGGGCCTTCGCCAAGGGCGAATTCAGCCGGCAATATGATTGTTGCACGCCTGAAATCCGGCCGGAGCGCGTGCTGGGATTGCAGGAGTTTCGTCATCCCCTGTTGCAAAAATCCTTACGTGCGCTGAATCGCCAGCCCATGCCGCTGAGCCTGGAACTCGCCGCACCCAAGACCCTGATGATCATCAGCGGGCCGAACACTGGGGGCAAGACCGTAGCCCTGAAAGCGCTGGGCATTGTGGCGCTGATGGCGCAGGCAGGAATTCCCGTGCCTGCCGGCGAGGTTAAGCTGCCGCTGTTCGGGCGCGTGCTGGCGGACATTGGCGACCAGCAATCCATTGAGGCGAACCTCAGCACCTTTTCCGCGCACGTGACCAACATCGAGGCCATGGCGGAAGTGGTGGGGCAAAACGACCTGGTGCTGCTGGATGAGATTGGCGCCAGCACGGAGCCCAACGAAGGCGCGGCGCTGGCCGTAGCCATTCTCGATCACTTCCGCCAGCGCGGCGCCACGACGGTGGCGACCACTCACCATTCGCGGCTGAAAGCTTATGCCGCCGAGACTGCGGAAGCAGTGAATGCCGCGATGGAGTTCGATGAAGCGACGCTGGAACCCACCTATCGCCTACTCGTCGGCTTGCCGGGAAAGTCGAGCGCCCTTGACACCGCCGCGCGACTGGGCTTGCAACCCAGCATCGTGGAGAAGGCGCGGTCCTTGCTCGATCCGGCTGACGCCGAGGCCGCCACGCTGGTCGCGGGTCTGCACCAGCAACGCGCGGAGATGGAGCGCAAACTGGAGGAGTTGGAGGTGCAAAAGCAGGAACAGGATAAGCGCCGCGAACGATTAGAGCTCGAATTCCAGAAAGAGCGACGCACCAAACTGCGTGAGCTTGATTCCCGCTTGGAGGACACTTTACGGCAGTACGCGAGGACCTGGGAACAATCCCTGGAGGAGTTGCGCAGACAAGGCGCGCCCGCCAAGGTAGTGACGCGGGGCGAACGGAAAGTCTCCGGCTTGGTGCGCGAGGCGCGGGAGGAATGGAACACTCAGGTTCTGGAAACCCTGGGTGAGCCCGGCCTGACCCCCCAAGAGCCGGCCGCGCTACGGCGCATGACGGTCGGCGACCGCGTACAAGTGATGAATATTTCGACACCCGGTACGGTCATGGCCCTGCTTGCGGACGGGCAGGTGGAAGTGGCCGTGGGGCAATTGAAAATGCGGGTCGGCAACGAAGAGGTGAGACCCCTGATGCCGGGAGGCAAGGCAGTTCCCGAGGTGAAGGTGGCCACATCGCATAACGAAGAAGTTCCGGAGGAGTTCAACGTCATCGGGAATCCGGCCGAGGAGGCCCGCGAGCGCGTGGACAAGTTCCTCGACCAGGCTTTTTTGGGTGGACGCTCCCGGGTGCGCATTATTCACGGCCACGGCAAGGGTATCCTGCGCAAGGCCTTGCACGAGATGTTTTCTCATCACCCCCAGGTGGAAAAGTTCTACTTAGCCCCGCCCCAAGAAGGCGGTGGCGGAGCGACAATCGTCGAGCTAAAGACTTGACCCGCGGCAAAAGAAGTTTTTCGGGGCAGGATCCATCGCCGAGCCGGGCAGGCATGCCCGAGGGGCCCTGGCAGGTAAAATAAATCCCGGGGGATCGTCAGGCCAGGGCGCCCGCGCCAGACTGCTTCCCATCAATACGCTCACTTCCGTGCGTCTTCACGCAGAGAGTGTGGGTGGAACCACGATTTACTTGGAAATCCTGAGTTCAAAAGGGAGGCGCTTTAGGGGTTTTTAGGTCGCTTGGAATTGCGGCGGTGGTTGCCTTTACGGAGGCAGTTGCGGACTACTTGTACAAGTTCATCGGACTGAATGGGCTTATTCAGGTATTCCGTTGCCCCGGCATTCATGGCTTCCAAATATGTATCCACCTCACCATACGCGGTGAGGATAATAACCGGGACTTCGTTTCCAGCGCTGCGAATGGCGTGGAGCAGGTTTAGGCCGTCGCAGTCAGGCATCCGTAAATCGCAAATGATCAATTCAAAATTGTTGGAACGCACAAGTTCGATGGCGTCGCAGGGATTTGAGGTTGCCGCGACCGAGAATTGCTCGCCGGACAAGATCCGTTGAAGGACGCGCAGGAAATGCGGGTCGTCATCAATGATCAGAATGCGACCGCTGATTTCCTTTCCCACAGGGCCCCCCGCCCCTGAACTTGCCTCCAGCCCGGAATGTTCGACCGCGTCCCACATCACAAAAGCACCCGCACAGCGTGATTTTCATCGAGTCCACGCTCAAGCAAGCATGAAGCACGTAAGGCACCAAGCCATTAGGAGACATCGTGGGGGATACCACAGCCACAGGAATGTGACACTCTGTCGCCGGCAGAAACCGCACCCGTAAGAATTCAGGATGCGGTGGCGACTTTAGTAAGGGGAAACGCGAGGGTGGGCCCTCCTCGCAAAGCGAGGCCCGAGTCGTGCTTATGAGAACGAAAGGATATTAGGCCGCCCGCGAGGTGGCGCCGGCCCCGTCCTTTTTGCCCAAACGACGGCGGATCGTCCGGGGATTGATCTGCAGTAGTTGCGCAGCACGCAGACGATTGCTACGCGTATACTGCAACACCGTACGGATCACCGAGTCATGGATTTCCCGCATTGTGGTTCCAATCGAGAAAGTCAGGGTAAAAGTGGGTTGCAATTCCATGGGAGTAATCTCCTTAAAGGGAGTTACCGGCCTTGGACCGGGAACGAATTCCTTCACGTCGGCTGGGCCACGAACAGTAATAAATGGTTTCATCAAATCCTCCTGCGATATAAGAGCTAGATTTACACTGCCCTTTTGTCAGCATTTTTAGTTCCTTTTCGTCCATCTGGAAGTTGTTCAAAGTCAGAGGTCGTATGCCAAAGTGGGAAGGGAAAACGGACAAATTGAGTATCCACACGCAATTCCATGTGGCTTTTGCCCCAAGTTTCGGCCCTGAGGAGCTCCCTGCTGCCCCCAGCGGGGAGCTCTGCTTCAAATTTCCCGTCCATTATCAAGAGATTATGGAGTCCAGACATTTTTTCCGGGCTGGCATCAGAGATGCCGAATAAGAAGGTCTTAAGACCGGAAAGACTCGGGGACGCATTCAAACCAGGAGTAATTCATGGCTAGTCGTCAATCCAGTTTTGACAAGTCTCTGCAATTTTTCAGTTCGCTGAAGTGCGGATTAATGTTGCTCGGCTTGTTAGGAATAGCAGTGATCTCAGGTACGTTTATACTGCAAAGACCCATGGCTCAGGAAGGGCAAATCGAGCGGGTCTACGCTCCGCAGATCGTCCGTCTTTTGAATGCAGTAGGGTTGTTCGACGTCTTCCACACGTGGTGGTTCATCCTTCTTTTAGGCCTCCTGGGAGCCAACATCGCGCTGGCGTCCATCGAGCGCTTTCCCCAAGTGTGGCGACTGTACGTGCGTCCGCATTTTCTGGCCGACGCAGCTTTCATCCGGGCGCTGCCCTTCCAACGGGAGATTCCCTTAGGCCCGCACACCCCCAAGGAAGCAACGGCGCTGGCCTCCCTTAAGTTTGAAAGCCTGGGGTACCCGCCGCGGGCGGATATCCTTTCTAAAGGCACTCTCTACGTGGAAAAACACCGGGTGGTGCGTCTTGCTCCTTACGTGGTCCACGCCAGCCTGCTGATAATCTTTGCCGGGGCGATCCTGGACGTGACGCACGGCTACAGAGGATACATTAGCCTCCGCTCGGGGACGAGCACCGACGTTATCGAACCTCTAACCACGCCGGGAGCCCGCCATCACCTCGATTTCACCTTGCGGTGCGACGCAGCAGGCATGGACCCATACCCTGACGGCTCCCCTCGGCAATACTGGAGCCAATTGACGGTATTGGAGAATGGCCGCGAAGTGGCGCGCAAGAAGATCTATGTAAACGACCCGCTCACCTACAAAGGGGTGCGGTTTTTCCAGGCAACCTTCGGTTCCACGGGGACACCCCGCAAGCTCGTTATGGAGGCGAACTGGCTGGAAAACGGGGTGGCGAAGAACCGAGTGCTGACAATGGCTCCGGGGGCGCCGGCGCCGCTGGATAATCAGGGCACCATCGTCGAGCTGGAGGATTTCCTTCCCGACTACGTATTGCAAGGCAACCAGATCGCCTCCCAGTCAGATGATCCTCGTAATCCTGCGATTCGTCTGCAAGTGACGCGTGCCGGCAACCAAATCACGAATGCCTGGGTATTGGCCAAGTCACCGGAATTGAACGCGCCGAACAACACCGGCATTAACTTCCGTTACCTGGGCGTGGAAATGGATTCCATGACCGGTTTGCAGGTCGCGCACGAACCCGGGCAATGGCTGATTTGGGGAGGTTGCCTGCTCCTGACCGCCGGATTGATGATTGCTTTGTATCTTTCCCATATCCGCATCTGGGGTATTGTGGCGGCGGACCGTAAGGGGCAGCCGGTACTCCTTCTGGGTGGCCAACCCAGCAAGTATCGCGAGAATTTTGAGCGCAAGTTTCACGAATTGACGGATGCGGTGGAAGCCGTTTTAGTGCCAGTGCCCGGCGAGATAGCCGTGGAGGCCCCAGCGGCGTAGGCGTTAAAGGCGCCGCGCGCGCCGGACGTTCGTAAAGGGGATTCCCCTGGGCCAAGGCGACCGAGCGGAGCCTCGCTCCGCGACCGGACATTCCCCGCAGAATTAAAAGGAGAAGCAAATTATGGAAAAAGCGGTAACCCACACCACGGAGCGTAGCCAGCTCAGCGCCGCAAGTTGGATCTTGCTGGTGGTCAGCGTGGCGTGCTTTACGGTGCTGGCAATCTCCGTTCCCCACCTGACCAGCGCTGAGGGGTGGTTTGTGGGGGTGAGAGCCGGCGAGAAATTCTTATACGTGGCACTTATCGCTTATCTTGGCGCATCGGTGTTGTATGGCTCTTCCGTCATCTTGCGGCAGGCGGAGCTGTTTGCGGGGGCCGTGTTGCTCTCGCGCGGCGGCCTGGTGTTGCACACGATGGCTATCCTGACCCGCTGGTCAAGCTCCGGGCATGCGCCACTTTCCGATATTTATGAGATGGTTTTGGTATTTTCTTGGGCCGTCGTGGCGTTGAACGCCCTGGCGGAATGGAGACTTAACCTGACTTTCCTGGGAGCTATCACCATTCCCATTGCCGCCCTGGCGCTCGTCCTGATGCAAGTGCTGCCGGGAGAAATCCGTCCGCTGGTGCCGGCATTGCAATCCACCTGGCTCCAAATTCACGTGACGCTGGCCATGCTGAGCTATGCGGGCTTTACCATTTCATTTGCCGTGGCGCTTCTCTACCTGGTTAAGGACGGGGTTACGCCCCGGAATTTTTTGAGCTGGTGTTTGTCGCTGGTTGTGGGGGTATACGGGACAATTGTCGCCACATGCGTCACTGGCGACCTGTCACTGTCGATGGCCGCCTGGGATCCCATAGCCCGGGAGAGAGTGATGATCGCTCCTCATAAGGCATTGATGGTGCCGTTGGAGACGCTGGGCTGGCCGTTTGTCCTCGCGTTGGTCCTGGCAGCCGCCACCTTGCTGCTGAACCTGCTGGCGACATTCTCCGACCGGCCTGAACGCTGGGATAAAATCGTACGCCGGGCTTTCCTGGCGGCGCTTACCGCCCAGTCGCTGTCCCTGTTGCTTCTGGTGGCGAAAGTGAATGCCGGACCCAATTACGTGGCGGAATATGCGCAGACCTTCGAGGTGCGCCTGGCGGAAAGCCCGTTCCTGCTGGCGGGCGTGGCGACGGCTTTGTTCGCTTCCATCGCCTGGGGAGTATTGGACTGGAAATATGATTCCATTGTCAGCCACCTGCCCAGCCGTGAATCCCTGGACAGTTTAATTTACAAAGCCGTGGCGATTTCCTTCCCCCTGCTGACGTTCATGATCATCGCCGGCGCTTACTGGGCCAATCGCACCTGGGGAGCGTATTGGAGCTGGGACCCGAAAGAGGATTGGGCGCTCATCACCTGGCTCACCTACGCGGGCTACCTCCACATGCGTCTCACCCGCGGCTGGCGCGGAAGGCGCTCCGCATACTTCGCCATCATCGGCTTCGGTATCGTGATGTTTACCTTCTTCGGCGTTACGTATTTGCTGCCGGGATTGCACGCCTACGCGTGAGCGAGACCGGGCCGGAGCGGGGGGAATTACGCAGCGGGGGCAAGCAGGCGTTGACTTTTCGTAGTTATTTGAGCACTATTGACCGTCACCCCTGATCTCATACCGGACGCTAATTCATCTGTCCCGGACCATACCGCTCACCGCTACTCATTGCGGTGAGCGGTTTTTTGTTCGCCCACACTGCCGGCCCCAACCTGGATTTCTCGCCACGCGTTTGGAAGGGCGGGGCCACTTTAGGATTTGCACCGCACCGGTTCGAAAGGGTTCTTGACCGTGGACAGAAAATAGGCTATGCTTATGGCTAGTGCTGGCGCCCAAGGCGCCACCCCTCCTGAATCAGGAGGGGAGCTTTTAAAGAACTCCCCTCCTCAGATGAGGAGGGGTGGCGCGCCGAGCGCCGGGGTGGTCCTGACAAGGGGATAAACGGGTGGCGTTGAGGATGACAGCACTTTCGAGTTTTTCCGCAGCCTGCAAAACCCGGCCCTTCCAAATTCGTGGTGAGAAGCCAGGGTTTGTTTTGATCGCACTACCCGCACGGGCTGGAAGGGATAAACCGCCAACCCACAAAGGTGGAGGATTCCAGCCTGCGCCAATGGTAGCGGCTGACAAACATGTCCTTGATAATCAAACGCCCACCCGGCGAGATGGAAGTCAATCAAAGTCCCACGCCGAACGACTATATCTATGAAAAGACACCTAGTTAGGGAGAAATTGGGAGAAACTCATGAGACAAGGAAAGTATCAAGTGCTTGAAAATAGGGAAGTTAGCCTGATGCAGGTTTCGGGTGGGAAGCTCAAACAAAAAGATGTTAAAAATGAAGAGTGGTCTGGATGAGCTATTGAAAACAAAGGGGAAATAAAATTGCTCTGGATGGGTTGATGAAAACAAATAAGTTATCGTACTTTCTTTATAAGTTGATGAAAGTAAATAAGATATTCGTTGAATTCGATGTTGAGAAAGGGGCGGGGCGACGCGGGTAGCCCGCACCGATTCATCCGTGTCCGGCCCGTAATCGTTTTCCCACCGACTGGAATAAGAGCCGGGTTCATGGCGTTCTGGAGCATTACGAAAAGCAGACTCAGGATGAAGCGGTCGCAGAAGACGAAGCCGCATTCTGGCCGCGGGGTCAACCGGCGGTTGTCGCACCCAAACGGCTCGTCCGCAGCCGGGCATTGGCCACCGACGGGCGGGGGGAGTGATATACTCACAAAAGCGAGGCGTCTTATGAGCAAGTTGAAGGACCTTGAAAGCCAGATCCAGGAACTCTCACCCGAGGAACTGACGGCATTCCGCGAGGGGTTTACGGAGTTTGACGCCGACGCCTGGGACCAGGAGTTTGAGGCTGACGGAAAGAGTGGGAAACTCAACGCCCTGGCGGAGCGTTCGCTACGCGGCCACAACGCCGGGGGGTCTACACAATGAATCCTCCATCCGCAGACAAATCCCCAAAGCTTCGCAGCCGCGATTGGTTTGGCAAGCGCGATCGCTGGGGCGTGGGGCATCGCGCCTGGCTTCGCTCCGAAGGCTTTAGCGAGCGCGTTTTCGAAGGCAAGCCGGTGATCGGCGTGTGCAATTCCTGGAGCGAACTCAACAATTGCAACGCCCACCTCCGCAGCGTGGCGGAAGCCGTGAAGCGCGGCGTGTGGGAAGCCGGGGGGTTCCCGCTGGAATTCAACACCATCTCGCTGGGCGAGATGCTGATGAAGCCCACCACTATGCTTTACCGGAATCTGATGGCGATGGAAGTGGAAGAATGTATTCGCGCCTATCCGCTGGACGGCGTGGTGCTGTTGTGCGGGTGTGACAAGACCACGCCCGCGCAGTTGATGGGAGCCGCCAGCGTGGACGTGCCCGCAATCATGGTGCCGGGCGGCCCGATGCTGCGCGGCATGTGGCACGACCGCGAACTCGCCGCCGGGACGGACGTCCGCAAAATGTGGGAAGAGGTGCGCGCCGGCCGCCTGGGCGAAGAGGAGTGGTGCGAAATTGAGAGTTGCGTGGCGCGCAGCTCGGGCCACTGCTATGTGATGGGCACGGCCTCAACCATGGCCAGCATCGCCGAGGGACTGGGCATGACGCTTCCCGGCGCGGCGGATATCCCTGCCGTTGACTCACGCCGGATGATGATTGCCGAACAGAGCGGGAAGCGCATCGTCGATATGGTTGGGGAAGATCTGCGCCCTTCCCAAATCATGACGGCCGCGGCGCTGGAAAACGCCACCCGGCTGCTTATGGCGCTGGGCGGCTCAACGAATGCCATCGTGCACCTGGTGGCTCTTGCCGGGCGCCTGGGAATTGACTTGCCCCTCTCCTCATTCGATGACATCGCCAGCACTACACCCTTCATCGCCAACGTGAAGCCCTCGGGGCAATTCCTGATGGAAGAGTTCAGCTACGCCGGCGGCGTGGCCGCCGTGTTGAAGGAAATTAGCCCCCTGCTGCACTTGGATGCGCTGACCGCCAGCGGCAAAAGTATGGGTGAAAACCTGGCACGCGCGGCGTGCTTTAATCGTGAGGTCATCCGGCCCCTCAATGAGCCCCTGCTTCCCCAAGGCGGCGTCGTGATCCTGAACGGGAATCTTGCCCCGCTGGGCGCGGTGATCAAGCAATCCGCGGTTTCCCCGCACCTCGCGAAGCACCGCGGGCGCGCCGTGGTTTTCCAGAACAATAAGGATTTGCTGGCGCGCCTCGACGACCCCAATCTGCCCGTGGATGAGACCTCCGTGATGGTGCTGAGGAACGCCGGACCCAAGGGCGGTCCGGGAATGCCGGAATGGGGCCATTTGCCCATCCCGGCGAAACTGCTGAAAGCCGGCGTGAAAGATATGGTTCGCATCAGCGACGCGCGCATCAGCGGCACCAGCTTCGGGACGATTGTCGTCCACATTGCGCCGGAGGCCGCGGTGGGCGGCCCCTTGGCGATTGTTCAGGATGGGGATGAAATTGAGCTGGATGTGGCGGCGCGCCGGCTGGAATTGCGCGTGCCCGACGCGGATATCAAAGCGCGGCTTTCGCAATGGAAAGCGCCTGCCCCGCACTACACGCGCGGTTACGGCAAACTTTTCCTGGACCACATTCTGCAAGCCAACGAAGGGTGCGATTTCGATTTCCTGCGCGGCGCCGACCGCGAGGACGGTGAGAGCCCGGCGAAGCGTTTTCCGCACCCGTCAATATGAGCCAACTCCCCGGCTGCTCAGCGGATCATCGAGAAGCTCGTGGGAGAAAGAAACATGTTGGTAATGTTGCGCACAATATCACCGCCGTGCCGGACCGATTCGTCGCGAATCTTCACCCAATCCGGATCGGCGCCGAACGCCGCCCAGGCCTTCTCGCGGTGGGCTTCACTTTCAAAGGGAATCAAATAGGCCATGTTGGGCTGGTTGGGCCCAAAGACCGTGTCCGCGTAAAGGATGGGATGAATTCCGCTCTTGTGGAAAATATCGATCTCTCCGGCATTGCCAAACCGGTCGTGCAGGTATCCCAGTTGGCGATTCGTAGGTGATTCATAGGTCCGCAATTCGTAGAGCTTGTGGGGTGGCTCGCCGGCCGGGGTCGCGATAAGCGGCGGGCAAAAAGGAGTCGAGCGCAGCAACATCGACTCGGCGCGGTAAAAAGACGGTTCGTCCTTTTCAACTTCCTCCACCGCCGCCGCGTAGTCGGGGTCGGAGTTGAGCTTTCCCCACAGCGTCTCCATTTCCGCAAGGCTGGGATAAGAAAAGATGATCAACGTGGAAGGAAGGTTGGGGCCTACAGCCACGGTGAAGAATCCCATGGGGCCAAAGCCGTGTTTTTGGCAAATCGGCAGGAGCCGGTTTTCCAGCCACTTTGCCATTCGCGGCGTTTGGCTGCCGTTCTGCATGTGAATGTAGAAAAACTCAAAGTAGGAAGTGCTCATGGGTTTATCTCCAGTTGGAATCGCCGCGAAAGAGGATTTCCAGGCAGCCGCCAGCCCGATCGTCGCCGCGGGTATGTCTCTCGTCAGGAATGTTCGCCGGTCCATCATTTCACCACCCGAAACTTCAAAGTTAATGGTCAGCGCATACGATGGCCTGCTTCCAAGCGCGTGTCAAGCCCCACACTTTCGGCCCCGGGGCACCGTCAAATTCTAAGGGGATTGAAAGGGATCCCTCACCTGCCCTCCTCCGTCGGGCACCCCCTCCCCTGGGAGAGGGCGGTGATTTTGATTTCCCTCTCCCTTGGGGAGAGGGGGGACCGCGAGGCGGGGGGTGAGGGGTTTCTTCGCGGCTGATGCACTCATGGCTATGGAGAGTTCGATCCCGCCCGACGGCCCAACCCCGACAGGGGTTGACCGTAAGGAGGTTCGGCCCCTCCAGGGCCGGAACGATTTCGCGGTTTCCCTTTCCGTAGGTTTTACCTACGGCTACTCACGTTTTCCCGCTTCGCGAGAATCGCGAGGGAGCGTTTCTACCTCGGCCCGGAAAGCCCCGCTCCCCTGTCGGCCCCACGCGATAATTATGGCGAGCGTAATTCCTCGAATCGGCACTGTGACCAGACTGACCAACTACCTTCGGCGCCGCCGGAAGGGCCAACGCCCGTGGTCAGCGTGATGGTGCGATCACGGGCGTTGTCAATCGGAACGCGGAAGGAGAATCGGCCACGGTCCCCGGTTGTGGACAAAGGCTGAAGGAGACGCTCGAGCCTCCGTCGGGTTTGCCCGGACCGATCCCGGACCGCAATCGAGATGTCCACACCCTGCACCTTGCCATCGCCGGAATAGGCTTCCTCGGGGATGCCAAAGTAACCCGAGAACGACGACGCATTCTGCGGAATTTCCACCAGGACTTTGCTGGGGGCGCGCACCATCAAGGCAGGAGTTCCGTGAAAAATCGTCAGCCGCGCGGGGGCTGCGCTTTCCACCGATTTCGGCAGCGGCCAAAAAGCGAGACCCTGCACATCTGCGAGCATGCGCGGAACCGAGCCCCCCCTCGCTGCCCGTAGGAAAGTAGGGGCTGTATAGAGCCGCACGGTGAGTTGGTCCTGGAATTCAAACGCCCCGCGCCGGGGGCGCTCAAAGGTCACACTTTCAGGCTCCTTACCGGAATGGGAAGCACAGAGATTCATTACGTCGTAGTTGCTATTCAGCAGGGGATTCACCAGAAACGGCCGCTCCGCCATGGAGGGAACAATGCGGTATCGTTCCTCGCTCTGTCCTCTCGAAACCCGCAGGTAGAGTGGATGCTGTTGATACAGGATAGTAACGGCCCTCCCCAGCAAGCTGGGAGAGATCACAACCGACATGAACAAGGGGCCTGGCGCCCAGGGGCGCAGATCCAACTTCTCGCCAAAGCGCACGCTTTCCTCGTGTACAAGGTGGAATGCCGGGTCTTCCGCAGTTCGCTGCTGCAAAATCAGGAAGGGCCCGTCACGCGCCACGGGAACGTAATTATTGAGCACGTAATTCAGCGCGGCGGAATCCTCCAGCGTGGGAAATCTGCCGTCCGTGGCTTGCTGGCAGAGCAGAACAAAATGCGGCCGTCCGGCGCTTCGGAAGTATTCCTCATTGAGGCTCTGGAGCGCCGGCGTGTACGCCACGAACCCTTGTATGACGGGACGCGGCTGGTAGTTCATCTCGTTGACCAAGGGAGCCAACAGGAGGTAGTTCATCACATCCACGGATTCGTTCCCGATCACGCTTTTCGCGCGGTCGAGAAGGAGCATGCGAGCATTCTTGGAATTACGACAGTCCGCATAGAGGTCGCCCGAACGTCCCCGCAGGGTGGCAAAGATCGTCGCCGCGTTATGAGTGACGCGCCGTGGCCAATCGGTGACTTGCTGCCAGGCAAACCCTGGAATCTGCAGGTTCGCCGCTACCAGGCAGAGCACCATGGTGGCGGCGAAGGTGACATCCAACAACCACCGGTGCGAAGCCGTGGGCGCGCTCGACAAGTCTCCGAGAGAACACAAAGCCATGCCCAGTGGCAGAAACCAGAGGAATACATAGGTGTGCCAATCCCCGGGACGCGTGAATCCCTCCTTCCACGCAAAAAGAACATATTGTGCCAGCGTAATCAGGATTCCCCAAGTGAGAATGCCGCTGTGCGCCCGCGCGATCGTCGCGATGAAGGCCCCCACGAAAAGCGCCAGCGCCGCCAGGGCAGCGCAGAGCACCGGGGTCTTGGGAACCAGGTTCATTGCCGCGCTGTAACCTGACTCCAACTCCAGGGCATGACGGAACCAGGGAGCAAGATGGGAGGGCGATTGCCCCAAGGCCGCCCAGCAAGCGACGAACCCTGCCGGCGCCGCCAGCGCCAGCACGATCGCCTTTAGGATTTTGCGTTGCCGGACCCAGCACACAACAACCAGGGCAACGCTCGCCAATGCCGCAGTTAGAAACGAGATTTTGATGAGAGACAGGATAATAAACGCAACCACGAAGAGCGGCGCTTGCCAGCGCTCGTTGGGGTTGTCGATGAGCAGGAGCAGTGCGCCGCATGCCATCACGAAAAACGCAGTTTGGTCAATCCCTCCGGAAAGAGTGAAAACAACCAGCCACGCGAGAAACGCGTACCGGACCCATCCCGGCAAGCGTTTGGCCATGGCCGTCGCCGCAAGGGCAATGAGCGCGCTCCAGAAGAAGGCGAAGGCGATGCGTGCTCCCACAAGATATCCCAAGCTGGTCCGCGTGCTCAGGAATCCCAAGGGCCCGAACGTAAACACAATCTGGGTGCCGAATTGCAAATGGTGCGCGGTGGCGTATTCAATCGCCGCGTGCCAGGAGGGGTCAAGTTCAAGCGGCGGCGGTTGCGTCCCGCTGAGGAAAAATGCCGATGCAAATACCAGGGTGAAGCAGACTGGCCAACCGATCCACCGGGCGGTTTGAGGAGATATCCTGAAACTCATCGCTAGGGCTTTCGCGCAATCACCAGGAATTGCTTTCCCCATAGGCGCTGCGCCAGGGGAAACCGCAAGTACAGGCGCACCAGGAACGCCCGGTAAGGCACTCGGTCGCTCATCGTAAAGGGAAGAAATCGCGGTATGACGAGCTCCCGTTGAAATCCGGCGACTTCCAACGCTTCAATCATCGAGCGATCGCTGAGAGGCAAATGGTGATCCACAAAATCCCAGTAGACATCGAAGCTGAACCGGATGTTTGGCCCCAACGCAATCAGCAGCCCTTGCGGGCGCAGTACCCGGTATGCCTCAGACAGACAGCGGGCAAAATCCTGTTTGGTCGTGAGGTGTTCAAAAAAATTGCTGCTGAATACCACGTCGACGGATTCTGGTGGCATCGACCACTTGTGGGCGGCCTCCTGTGAAAGCACCGTGACGTCAGGGGCGGCCTTATCCGCGGTGGCAGGATTTGAGTCCAGCGCATACTTGTGCGCTGCTGGGATGCTGTTGATGAACTCGCAGTAGCCGGCGCCCAAATCCACAACGGTGTCCGTGGGCTTTACCCAGCGATGAAAGTAGTGGCGAGTGAGGGTTTGCCACACTTCGACGCGGCGTTGCTCGATTCCGGCAAAGCGCCGGTTATAGACGGCCTGCTGATGCTCCTGCTGTGTCATACCTTTATTATTCGCAATCTGCGCCGCAGAGACGTTGATTTCCGGCTATATCCCGCTCCCCGGATGTCCTTTCGGGGCGCAGGGCGACCTGAGCCCATGGGCAACTGTACAGTATCGCTCAAATCTATGAATTTTGCGCTTGGGGAACAACCCCGCTGGTGGTTACTCCGCCCATGATTCATAGGAGTCATAAAAATTTGAGATATTAACCATATCACATACTCATGAGATTATACTCGTTCGTAACTAGGCGCGGCATTCAACCTATGTTAAGATGACCGCCATCATGGTTTCTCAACCGATTTGCCCTAATTGTGGATCATCCCGGATTGGACCTTCACCGAGTGGCTTTCACTTGGTCTGTTCCGAATGCCAGCGCATCCTGATTCAGGAGCGCGTCAGAAAGCCGCGGGGAAGAAAGCCCCGCAGCAAGTTCGCGCGGCCGGAGCTAGTGCCTGTTTCAGGAAGCAAGAAAGGGTGAAGTCCGGGACTGCACTCTGTCAAGCGGTCGCGCGCGCGGGAATGTGGGCGCGGTGTGTGTACGTTTGACTTCCTCCGCTCAATGTGCCACGTTGAACGGCGATGCGGCGCATCTCCGTGACATTTCAACTCGGTAGGATTAGTGGAAGTCTAGCCATCCTTCTTGCCGCTTTCGCCGGAGGTCCGGACCTGCGTGCGGCGGAAAGTTTGCAAACCTTCGTAAGTCACCTTTGGCAGGGAAAGGGGGGAGCGGTCATCGTCTCCGATCCCCGGACCGGCCAGATTCTGGCCCTTTGGAATTCACAATGCGCATTCAAAGAAGCTTACGCTCCCGGGTCGACAGCGAAGTTAGTGGCAAGCACCGCCGCCCTCGAGGAGGGCATCATCTCGCCCTCGGAGAAAATCCTGTGCCGGCGCGTCCCGCGGCTTCTGGGAGAATCCTTTCACTGCTCCCATCCGCCGGCTTTCCTCCCGTTCGATCTTGCCGGGGCGCTGGCCAACTCCTGCAATTACTTTTTTTCGGAGCTGAGTACTAGGCTCTCCTCCTCAGCTCTGGCCCACTGGTTTGCAGTGTTTGGTTTCGGCGGGGCAGGAGATGAAGCTTCGCCCGGGGAGGTACGCATTCCGGATGAACCCCGGGAAAAAGCGCTCGCGGCGCTCGGCGAGCAGGGTGTGACGGCAACGCCGGCGCAAGTGCTGTTGGCATACTCAGCCATTGCCGCGCAGGGGAAAGTTTTCCGCCTCATCATGCCTGGTCAACGTAAGGCGCCGAGCCTTGATCGCGTGGTCGGTCTGCGCAAGAGCACCTTTGCGGTTCTTACGGAAGGATTGAGCGATTGCGTGAAGCAAGGCTCCTGCCAGGCCGCTGCCGTTCCCGGGGTGGCCGTCGGAGGCAAAACCGGAACCGCTCCCGCGCTGGACGGAAGCCGCGTGACGCACGCGTGGTTCGTGGGCTACGCCCCCGTGGAGGCGCCGCAAGTCGCCCTGGTGGTTTTCCTGAAGGGCGGCACAGGTGGCGCTGCTGCTGCCCCTCTGGCGGCACGAATCCTTCGACAGTACTTCACACAAAAGCCTCACTCGCCATGAGTAAACTAGCGTTGGCATTCCTATTCCTGGCAGCGGCAGAGTTGCCGGCACGTCCAGCTAATCCGGAGTTCAGCGTCGAGATGTTTTCCCACCGGGCGGTCAGAGCGCTGACTTTGGAAGCCACAAAGCAAAGCGTGCGCATATGCGGGGCAAAAACGGATGGGCCCTGTTTGGATCTGCCGCCCACAAAACAGATTTCCTGCTTCGCCGGCCGCCATGTCCGCTGCCGCTTGGAGGCGGCGGACCGGAGCTTCACGCTCCTCACGGTTTCTTCCCCAGCGCCGTTTCACATAGCCCCCACGTTCGCCAAGGTAAACGAACCGCCACAAGCCTTTCTGATGCGGAATGTGCGCGTCACTTTGACAAGCGCCAGGATGCAAGTCATCACGCGAGTCGATTTGGAATCGTACGTCTCCGGCGTCCTCAGGGGTGAAGCCTCCGTGCTTGAAGCTCCCGCGGCGCGCCAAGCCATGGCGATTCTGGCCCGCACCTGGGCGCTCCGGTGGCAGGGCCGTCATCGCAGGCAGGGATTCGATTTTTGCTCGCTTACGCACTGCCAGGTTTTCCGGCTCCCGCAGGAGCACGAAGCGAATGCCGCGGACGGCCTCGAGCAAGCTGCGCAGGCCACCCGCGGCCAGGTTCTGCAATATCATGGAATGCTGGCGGACCCTTACTTCACGGCGTGCTGCGGGGGGATGACGGAAGCCGCAGGAAATATCTGGCCGGACCGCGCCCAGCCGTATTTGATCCCGATTCACGACCCTTATTGCCTCGCCAGCAGCCACGCCTCGTGGAATAAAACGATAGCCGCCGAAAGCTTGCAGCAGGTTTTGCGTGAAGCCCTGCATCTGCCCATGGCTGGCCCGCTCGCCGAGCTTTCCGTCGAAAAGCGCGATTCCTCGGGGCGGGCTCTCGTTCTGCGTGCCGTCGCAGGCGCCCCCTGGAACGTTGATGCAAATCAGTTTCGTTACGCCGTTGACCGCCGTTTGGGCTGGGCGCAGATCAAAAGCAATCTTTATACAATCGAACGCCAAGGAGATTCCTGGGTATTCGCCGGGCACGGACTCGGCCATGGCGTGGGACTTTGCCAGGCGGGAGCTGAGCAGATGGCGCGGATGGGATCCTCGGCAGTGCAAATCCTCAGCACATATCTTCCGGGGACAGAGATCGCTTTGCCATCCTCGGATGCCCCTGACCCTATTGCGTCGAGCGAACACTTCGAGCTCGTTTATCCGTCTTCCCAGGAACCGTGGGTGAAGCAAACGCTCGATACGTTGGAACAATGGAGAAAGGAGCTGGGCGAGCATGCGGAGATTCTGCCGCCGCGTGTCCGAGTGGAAACTTGGGACGCCGTGGGAGAATTCATCCGCGCTACGGGACAACCCGGATGGATGGCCGCGAGCAGCGATGGCCAGACCATTGCCGTGCAACCACTCGAACTGCTGGCGCGGAAGCGCATCCTGAATCAAACGTTGAAGCATGAGTTGACCCATCTTGTTGTGCATCGACTCCGTGCGAAAGGTGTACCGAGGTGGTTTGAAGAAGGATTGGTGCTCTACATGACGGGGGAAAGAATCGAAGCGCCGGCCCTCGCCCTCAAGACCTCGCGCCAACTTGAAGAGGCCATCACCAAGCCGCGTTCGGAAGCCGAAATGGAAACCGGTTACGCCCAAGCCCTTGGGCGAGTCCGGCAATTAGCGCGGCGTGAGGGTGACGCCGCTCCATGGCGGGTGCTCGAGCACCCTGGCGCAGACGACGTTCGCCGGCTTCAGTAGCAGGTGCCCCTACGCTTTGATTGCCGGCCGAATCGTGGGCGATCCCACCGCAGCTTTCAATTCCGGATCGCTGTCGATGACCTCCACTACTTTGCGGGCCATTTGATTATCAATTTCCGTTTCCCGGTGAAGCACTACGGGGTATCGCACAACCAGATCCAAGCCCTTTTCCACCAACTGAAGCCGCGCTTGCGGGGTAGGAACCACGGGGGTAATGGTCGTCAAACCTTTGAGAGATTGATGCTGCTCCTCGATGCTTCCACGATATTGGGAATAAACAGAATTGACCGCTTCCAGCAATTTGCTTTCCGCCCGTGTGTAATCGCTGTCCCGCTCCAACTTCACCACCACTTCGTGCCAGGCGTAAGCGGTGCCCGGGATTTGCTTTAAGAGGGGTATGCCCAGGAAAAGCACCGAGTTCGAAATTACCACCACTCGTCCCGTGGGGTGCAGGTCGGAGCCCGCCCCGGCTAATTCCGTCAAGTAAAGACGAAGCAGCCCGACATAGATTACATCCCCCGTGATGCCAGAAACTGAAATGCGGTCACCTACCATGACGCCATGCCGTCCAATCAGAAAGAAGTAGCCGGCGACTGAAATGAGGAGGGTTTGCAGAGCCACCGCAATTCCCGCGGCAACGAAGCCGGCGAAGGTTGCCAGAGAACTAAACTCGCTGACAAATCCCAGAGCCAGGACAATGGCCAGGAGGAGGCCGGTGATGATGTGGCGCAGAAGCAGAAGCTGATGCCGCATCCGCGCTTCGTGAACGTATTGGAACGTCGCTCTTCGCCAAAGCTCGGAAATAGCCATCACCACGACGATCCCTATCAGGAGGAATGCCACCTGGGCCAGGAACGATCTGAGGGCCTGAGCGTATCCCCTGTGCGCGGAATCTTCCCACTGCCGCAAGCTGGCCTGGCTTTCATCCAGCAAGATTATTTCTTGTGCCAGGGGAATGGTGGCGGCCGAAATCTGCTTGAATTGCGTGGTAAGTGAAATGATTCTTTGCCGGGTTGCTTCCATACTTGCCGGATCTTGCGGTGCGGGCCGGGTTGCCAAACTTCGTCCCTGCTCAATCGTGGCGCGTAACCTGGTGCGAAGCGGAGATTGTACTTGGTGGGCCATTGCGCTGACCGTGTTGGCGCCCTCAATCAACTGGTCAATTGCGTGCAGGTCTCCCGATCTCGAGAACACCATCGACGCTTGACGGATCAGCCCTGACCTTTCGTAAGAGTTGGGCGGTGGGCTGGCAGGGGCTGGCGCAGTCTCTTTTCCCGGGGCCCCGGCAGAGAGAGTGGGGACCGATTTCTTCAGGTCATCGATCTCTTCTTGCAATCCCCCCACTTTCCGTGCGCTGCCGTGCATGAACGTCGACAGCTTCTGTAGTGCCTCCTGAAGCGCCTTGTCGAAATCCAGTTGCTCTTGCAGGTTGTCCCGCTTGGAAATCAATTCCTGGCGTTTCTTCCCCGAAACCTTGGGAATCTGGCTATTCAGCATCTCGATCTGGGTTTGGGTCTGGCTGATCTGGGCGGCGGTGGTCGCAGCCGACTGGGCGATGCTTTGCTTCTCGCCTGAGGTTTCGGAGGAGAGGTCGAGCCCCCCACCATCGGCCTCGCCCCCTCTTTCCGTGAGCAGAAGCGCGGCTTCTGTCTCCGCGGATTGGAAGGCGAGTTGCAACGCTTGGTTGGCAAGGCTGCGGGCATTCTCCAGGTAAAATGCATCGCTCGGCTGACCCGCGGACTCATTAGCACTTGTGATCTGCTTATACCATGTAATGGCAGCATTGAGGTGTTGGACGATGGCAACATCCTCAGGGCGGGTGTCTTGCGCCGAGGCTGGCGGCGGCACGCCCAGATATTGGAGAATGGTTGCCGCAGCCACAGTCAGACCAAGAAGACTCGTCGAGACCCTGAACCCTCGCATCACCAATTTGTCCCTCTTACTCTTTGTTAGCACGATTGATTAACGACCGCAATAGTGGCAGGTGTAGCGCGGACCTGTTTTGTAGGTCCGCGGCTCGCCCCGAATGGGTAAGGGAAAGCCGCGGACCTATAAAACGGGTCTGCGTTACCCTTCTTGTTGAGGGTCCTGCTTCGGCGCTTGCAGGCGCGCCAGGGAGAGCGACCAGAACAACATTCCGGTGGAAATGAGGATTAGGGCGAGAGAAAATCGCACGATCATCTGCGCGTAATCCCAGAATCCTGGTGGCACAATGGGGTGTCGGATAACAAGCTCGTAAGCTATCCCGCCAAACACCACCACGCTAAGCAAGTTCGTCAGAAAGGGAGTTTGGAAGGCGCACCCGGCGAGGAGCTTCCACCCGTGCTTCCCCGCTCCGCGCCATCCAGCACGCAAAAGAACAAGGAAGAAGCTGAGGAGAAATCCACTTAAGACCGTCCACAACAGCAACTCGATGACCTTGTAGATTTCCTCAATCAGCACATAGCTGACGGCCTTCTCGGAATGAAAAGTCAGGAAGGATGCCACTTCCACGGAGTGTACGTTGATCCAGCTAAAGACTGCGCTGCATAGCCATACGAGAACTAAGCTCACCAGGCAAAAAATCAGAGTGCGCAAGAGTTTCTTTCGATCGATCGCCCACAGCGACCTGAGGAGGAGACTTCCGCCCTCAGTGGCTGCGGCCTCGGCGATGCCCGAAACGGTCCCCGCCACGATGCCGACGGCGGCGAGGAGTTGCACGATTGCCCAAATGAATGCAAGGATCAGCAGCAGCCCCGAGGACTCCGGCAAACCCAGCCATTCGTAAGCTGCAAACGCCCCAAGCGCGATGAGCGCCGCCAGCACGACGACGGTCCGGTAGCTGCGGGCGACAACCCCCAGGCTCCACATCCAGGCTGCAAAGGCTTTCTTCATTTGTTTCACTCAGCGTGCGGACCAGGGTTTACGTCTCGAGACCAAATTTCACCCAGCCGACCACGTTCCTCCAGCCACTAGCATATCGGCGGATGACCACCGCATGCTCCAGATGCAAGGCCGGATTATTGTTCAGCACCCTCACTACTGAAGGCTCGCACGAACCTCTTGGCCGCCTGGCGAACTAAATCCCACTCTGGATCATCCAGCACGCGACGGGGATCAGGATGTAATGGTATTTGGGTGTAGTACTGCTCCAGTAGGGATCTGAGTTCGTTCCAGCCCTGTAACTGACTCGTAGTGAAAGTCTTGCCGTACGTTTCAAAGAAAAGATCCGGCGTGCTGTCTTCCATCAGAGTCTGGTAAATTTCATCAGGCGAGGACACGACCTTCCCACCCGGAAACCATGCCTCTTCCTGGAAGTCTCTGCTGGCAATATCCTGCGTGGCATCGATTATGTCGTCCAACCACACTTTGTAGGGCATCATGCCTGGAACGCTCCACCCTCTCCTCATGCGAAGGGGCTGAATCCAAAATCCAAAATCTAAAATCCAAAATTTCCCAATGACCCAATTATTTCACGGTCACCGTCGCAGCCCGCGTCGAGGCTTGCCGCCCTGGCTCATACATGGGCAGCACCCGAGCCGGGTTCGCCTGAAACGTTCCGGGGGTCACGGCCTTCAAAAGATAATGGAACTGCCCCTGCCCGCGCCGGTACGTGGTGGAGAACAGCGCTGCGCGATCGTCGTGAAATTCGCGTTGCGTGTAGTAGAAATCCCACCAGGGCGGTTTTTCTTTGAGTTCGTATAAGCCTTCTTGCTCAATAAATTCAAAGCCCGCAGGGATAGGATCCTCGATCTCCAAGTACTGCTCGTCCTGCGTAGCGCTGACGGTCAGGCGCACCACAATGACGTCCCCGGTTTGGACCGGGCCCGCAAGCGGCTGCTCGGAATAAACGATGCGGTTGTCCTGCCGCTCCGGCACCATCTTGAAATATTCACGGACGACGTTCAAAGCGTAGCTGCCTGCGGGTGCGGGTTTAGGCTCGCGGGAGAAGTAGGAGGCGGAGGCCGACCAGTAGAGAACTCCGGCACCGGACTTCACAATCCGCACTTCGTTTGCGCCCGCGTGCACCTGCGGCGCGGCGGACGTCAGCACGATGGGAAGTGGATTCGCAACGTCCTTTTCCGTGATGTTTCGGTCGGCGAGCTTCTGCCCATTCAGATAGACGCTCAGGGTGTAATTGGGTTTAAGCTCGCCGGAAATCTTCAGGTAATCGATCAAGCCGTAAATGGCCGTAGCGGTCTGCTCTGTGGACTCCCAATAATAGCCATCGGAGCGATGCTCCATCAGCCAGCGTGCGGCGCGCGGCAATAAATCACTCTTCGGATCGAGGTTCGCCAAGGCTTTGACCGCATACGCCGTGGTCTCAAAGGAATTGTCAGAAGCGAAGTCGAGCATTTCCTGGCGTTCGGACTTCCATGAAACAAATGGACCTTCCGAGCGCGCGCCCGCTTCCAGCAGCCTTACAAACTCCTGCGCGCGCGAGTCCTTGACCTGCATCAGCAGCAAGGCCATCAGCGCCTGTCCGTGCGCGGAGAATTTCTCCCGCGAGGAATACAATTCCTCCACCAGCGCGCGGTCCACGTCGCCGCTCAAGGCCAAGGCGTAAACCATGTAAGCCCGAATATCCGCAAGCGCGCGGGGATTTTCCTTGATCTGCTTGAGGAGCGAATCCCGGCCTTTATTCAGCCGCTGGTCGTCAATCGGGTAACCCGCCCCTTTCGCCTGCGCCAAGCCCGCCACGACGTAAGCGGTCATGAAGGGATGGGTCTCATCCGTCTGCCACCAGCCCCATCCGCCGTCGTCATGCTGGAACATGTAGAGGTGCTCGAGGCCCGCGGCAATTTTCTTATCCAGCTCGGCGGAAGCCGCGGGTGGAGTCAGCCCCAAATCCTTTACCGCTTTCGTAACCAGGATGTTGGGCAGGAAGCTCGACATGGTTTGCTCAACGCACCCGTAAGGATACGTGGCCAGGAAATCCAGCGCCGACATCAGAGTGCCGGCAATCGAAGGCGCCAGGTCAATGCGCAGGGTGGAGGCATCGGGATTGACGTCCTGGGGGAGAACCAACGAACGCTTGATCTCGTCTTTGTCGCTTCGCAGAGCTCCCGATTGCGCCACACTCTGCTGGAGCCCCCAGGCCTCCACCGGCATCTCCAGTTCCAGCGCGTCGGATTCCTCATCGGTCAGTGCTTTAGCCAGGAACCTCGCCTGAGCAATCTTGGGCGCGCGTACATTCCACGTCACCACGGCTTCACCGTTCTTGGGAACGTTGACGCTGGCCTCCACGGGACTGGCCAGCTCCACTCCCTGCGCGTCGAGCGAAACCTTGGCGGTCTTATCGGTCGCCAGATAATTGTGCACGATTCCCACCAGCGTTGCGGTGTCGCCTTGATTCATGAAGCGCGGAGTTTCCAGGCGCAGGATCAGGTTCTTGCGGGTAATGACTTTCGCCACCACCTGGCCCACCAGCGTATCGCGCGTGACAGCGCGCACCGTGGCCCGCCACGTGGTGAGCGAATCCGGAAAGTTGAAGGACGCGCGCGCCTTGCCGTTGGCGTCGGTCATCAGCGTGGGCAGCCACTGGATGGTGTCGGGGAAAAACTTGCGAACTTTGGGCTGAACCGTTTGCGGATTCTTGAAATCCGCTAGTCGCGTGGGGCCGCGGAGTTGGGCGAGGTCCATCTTGTGCCGGCCCGAATATCCCATAAACCAGTACGTGGTGGAGAATTGCGTAACGACTTTGTCCCATGCGCGCGCGTAGAACACCTTTTCCGGAGGACCGACCGAATCCGGACGGACGGCATATATGGCTTCATCCACCACGCCCAAGCTTAACTCCGCGCTTACCGAATGTCCCTGCGCATCCTGCGCGGCCACCGTATAAATGACCTGCTCGCCGGGCCGGTACTCCGGCTTGTCGGTTTCCACGGTGACTTTCAGAACTTTCTCCAGCGCCGGCACGGAGATATTCTTCGAACCCTCCAAGAGTCGCTCGTCCTTAACGAACGCGATGTTGAGGAAGAAATTGGGTTCGAAACGCTCCTCAATGGGAATGTCCACAGTCAGTGAATCGCCGGCAGCAGGATGCAGCGACCAGGTGTAAACCTGCTGCCCTTCGGTGGTTACCAATACCTGCGCCCCCGGCGCATGGGTGGCGATCAAAACGTGCGCGGTATCACCCGGCTTGTAGGAATGCTTGTCAGGATAGATATCAACGGGGCGCATCACGCCCTCTTCTTCAACAGTTGCCACGTCGGAAATCCACAGGCTGGTGGAGAAGGTTGCTTCGCGTTGATTGCGGTCAAAGCTGTCGGCGTAAACGGAGAGCCAGGGTACCTTGGGAACGGTGTAGGTATAGTGGGCCACGCCCTGAGCGTCAGTGGAAACACTTGCCTGGGAAAGAATTTCCGCAGGCGTGCCGGCGCCCCATGACCGGTGGCTTTCGAACCTCAACTGAACGCTGGTGGAGACGGGGTTGGAGTCATAGTCCAGAGTGTGTACGGTGACATTAGCCTGCTGCCCGGGCGCGTAAACGTAACGGTCCGTCTCCAGCAGAACCACGACCGTGGAGTATGTAACCGTGACGCCGCGACCGCCCATGATTTCACGATTGCTGGCGTCAGTCACGTGGGCTTCGATGCGATAGCGATAATCATGCTTCTGAGCATCGACCTCGGTGGGTAAGGTCACGTGCAGCATGCCGTCAGCATCCAGTTGACCGGTGCCTTGGCTGATTTCCTGCCCGAAGTAGTCCTCGTTGGGATTTCCTTCACCCTCGTCACCTTCAAACTCATCATCGCCCCAAAGGATGCGCCAGTAGGGGAACATATAGCCGGAGCGGAAAATGGAGTATTTCACGTGGCCGCTGGAAACTGGCGCGCCAAAATAATAACGAGCGCTGATGGTCCCCTGGATCGTCTCACCCTGGAGATAGCGCGCCTTGTCGGTGGAAACCGCCACTTCATACTCCGGCTTCTTGTATTCCTGCACCTCGAAAGAACCGTAAAGGCGCTTGTCGCCAACGATATGCGCGGTAATGCCGTAGGTGCCGAGCGCCGCCAGCGGGCTGAGGGTCAGCGTGCCATGGAAGGACCCATAGGGGGACAGTTCCAGCTTCTGTTGATAGATGGTCTTTTGATTGGCGTCGGTCACCTCCACCGTGAGCGGGCCCGGGACGTCCAAACTGAACTTGCCGCCCAGCCGCGCGCGGACGATGCCTTTGAAATCCACCTGATGCGTGGGGCGATAAACAGGCCGGTCGGTGTAGATGTATCCCACGTAATCCGTGGCGGAAGTATCGAAGAAGAAAAAAGGCTCGACGCTGGTGGCCGCTACGTCCTCGCCCGCCGTGGCCACCATGATGGAGTTGTCGACCTTGATTTCCTCGAAAGTGGATTGGAAGACGCCGGAAGCATCCGTCAAACCTCGCGCCAACTCCTGATGGTTATTGAAGACGACGGCGGCAGCGCCCTCCACCGGTGTACCGGAGCCGCGGCGCACCACAAAAAGCAGCACCTGGCCGGGAGCGGTTTTTGAAACCAGCGCCAAGTCTGTGACCATCAGCAAGGTATAGGCACGCAGCTCGCGGTACGCCACCTCGACCAGGTATAAACCCTTGTCGTGCACATCCACGGGGATTTCCTGGTACTCGGAACCGCGCGTTTTGGGCACCATTTCGCGCCAGCCAAGCGCCAGTTGCTGACGGTTCAGAAGAGGCACCTGGGCGTAGGAGGTGACATCGAGGGGAATACGCTGGAGTTTCCGCTCCTGCATGCGCTTGGTGTGGTATTGCCAGCGCGTTTCGAAACGCAATTGGGAGCGGAAGAAGTCTCGGATGTTTGCGCGCGAGTCACGTTTCCACTCGTGAAAGCGCTCGAGCCAGGTTTTCTCTCGCGCCAGTTCTGTCTTTTCGCTGCCGAAGGAATGGGCGTCTTTCAGCTTGGAGAAAAACTGAATGGGGTCCTTGACGCGATAGACGCGAAAGTCCAGGTGATCGACCTGTCGAAAGGTGATCCAGATTTTGGGTTGCTGGGAAGGCGCGTAGGTCTGACGCGAAGAGACGGAAAATGCAGGTTCCGTGGAGGCGGTCCCCTCCTGGGCGAGTGCGGCCGGTGGCGCAGCGAGCAGGCCCGCGAAAAGTAGTATTGCCGCCAAGGCCGCGCCGGCAAGTCCACGAGACCGGTGGAAGAAAGTATCCCTGCTGTTATCCTGAGCCCATTCGCTGTCTTCGCGGCCCTGCGCTGTCTTCCTGAGCGAAGCGAAGGATCTTGCTCTGCTTAGCTCAGGGTAGACTGCGCGAAAGATCTTGCTCTGGGTTTTTGCGCACAAAGACCGAACCAAGGCGAGATTCTTCGCTGCGCTCAGAATGACCGCGCTTACGAGTTTTTCCGCGACCTGTAAAGCACCATTCCTCATTTGCGTTGACTCGGCGGGGCTGAAGAGGCTGCGGAAAAAGCTTCCAAAAACTGTCATTCTCAGGAGCCGCAGGCGGTCCTGAGCAAAGCGAAGGAAGAATCTCACATTGCTTTGAAAATGCTCAGAGCGAGATCCTTCGCTTCGCTCAGGTTGACAGCGAAGGGCCAGGATGACAGCACAGAAGGGTTTTTCCGCAGCCTGTAAAGCCCCGTCCTTCCAGCGAGCGACTCAACATCCTTTCATCAGCCTGCTACAGGTGAAAAAATTCTTTATGACAAGTTCTCGACTTCAAACCTTCTAACGCAAAATTTCCAGCCGGTAGACTCCCAGGAAATTCGGATTATTGAGCAGCGGCCTCCAGTGCAGGTCGGGGTGTTCAAGCAGGGTTCCTGCCCGCACCTCGCGAATCTCGCCATGGCGGCCATTCAGGTCGCCGGTGTGATAGACGATCCAATCCGAACCCTGCGGCTGGTAATACGACTTGCCGACAAACACCATGGTATGGAAAGGCTCGCGCTGCACGGATTGGTGGAAAAAAAGCAGGTCGCCCGGTTGAGCCGCGCGGATATCACGCGAAATCGGGTACGTATTGAAACGGAGGAGCGTGGCGCTATCGGCAAACTCCACGAAGGCGCCCTGGGCAAGATCTCCTGGAGCAACAGGGCCGGGCCGGCCGCGGAACAGCGCCCGCCCTAGCGGCCCATAGGGATAATTGTATTTCATGATGTCCCCAAAGCCTGGATCGTAAGGAAGCCCAGCGTCCTCACGCCATCCCGGCAAATGGGCCACCAGCGAGTTCCGGTAGGCGAAGCGAATCAGCGCCGCGCAGTCCTGAACCTCCGCCCGCGTCCGGGGCGTAGGCGCGTAATACTGCGTTTCCGCCAGGAACGTGAGCCAGCGAGTAAAGTTTTCACGATCCGGGGCACTGTCAAGGCGAGCGCTGTCAGGGAAGCCATCGCCCAGGCTGTCGCGCCAGGAGGGGCTGAGCGGGGCCCCCCTGGCCAAGGCATTCGCGCCCACGTCGGCACCCGCCCTCCGCGAGCCCTCCGCAAGCGCGGGCTGGTGATGGAGGACCAAGCCGACGCAGACCGGCAGCGTGGCGAGCAACGCGACCCATCCGTAAACGGTGGCCAATCGTGAAGGGTCTTGGGAGCGGGAGTGAAGATGTGTTTTTTTCACGGGCTTACCGTGCGAGCACATTCTAAATGCGGCGGCCACGCAGTGCAAGGGCAACGACACGAACAGGGCAACGACACGAATTAATTTGAACTGGCCTTGAGTACCAGCAATAATACGGTAATCCCACCTGGGGACAAGGAGAACATGGTGATGATCCAAAGAAAGGTGTGGTGGTCTGCAATGGCAGGATTGTTTTTCCTGATCAGCGGGCCGCTTTGGGGTACGGAGATTTCGGTCGAGGGTGGACCCATGGATACGGGGTTTAACAGTGGCACGCTGGCTTACATTCACGCCACCGTACACGGGCTCACCGGCCAGCCGAAGCGCTATGTGGTCTTTGCGGAAATCCAATACTATGGGACGACCTCAAGCACCAGTCTGGAAATGGACCGCCTTCCGGAAGTGAAGGCCGGAGTAGAGGAATTTCAGGTGGGGTGGCCGATTCCCCCTCAGGCGCCCACCGGCCTCTACACTCTCACCCTACACGTCGAAGACCGTATCCAGCACCTTCCCGAGGTCAGGAAGAAAGTACGCGGCTTTGTGGTGTACAAGAAACTGGTGAGAATTTCGCGTGTGACTCTCGACAAGACCATTTACAACATCGGCGAGCCGATCAAATGCGAGGTGGGGATCGAAAATTTGTCGGACGCCGATGTGAAAGGTCTGCGCGTCGAGTTCTCGAACGCGAATTATCCCTGGATCTCGCTCTTTTCCCCGGGAGGGCACGACAACCCCGACCTGGCGATCAGGGTACTGCGCGAGCATCTGGATGTTCCGGCCGGAAATGCTGTCAGCATCCCTATGATGGCCGCCGGGACGGCAACCTTCTTGAGCGGCAAGCAGCGAGATGTGATGGGATCGGGCTTCTCCCTGGGCAACGAAAAAATCCCTCCCCCGGAAGTCGATACGTACACCGTGGCACTGTGGAATGCTGACCGCACCAGGCTGTACGACATGCAATTCAGCCCGCAGGCAATTGTGCGCACTTGGGACCGCGACCTGCCCAAGCCTTACAGCCGCAACTTCACCCATCCCTACAACTCCTTCATCGACTTTACCAAGTACCGGGAATTCTATGTGCCGGGGCAGATTTCGGCGGCTCTGCGCGTGGACCCCTCGCATACGCTCTATCGTCCTGGCGACACGGTAAAGATCGTTGCTACCTTGAGGAACACCGGGGACGAAGCTTGGAGCGGAATGTCCCTCCAGGCGCGCATCGTGGAATTGGCGGGGAAGGAATTATATTCCGGCACCGTCGCCTCCGGGATTAACCTGGCAATCAACGCCACGCAGAAGGTGGCCGCTGACGCGTGGACAATTCCTTCCACACTGACCCCAGGCACTTACCCAGTGGAACTGACGCTGACCGGGAGTGGGGGCAGGCCTCTGGCTCGCACCACCACGGAGATCGCCGTGAATGAGCTTCCTGCGTCGCTCCTGGTGATTTGCGCGCATGAGGACGATGACCTGGCTTACACGGGACTGATGCGCGCGGCCGTGGAAGCCAAAATCCCCGTGCAACTCCTGACCCTTACCGCCGGCGACGTGGGAGAGTGCGAGCGTTATTTCGACAAGCCCTGCGGCCCCAACGATGCGCGTGAATTTGGCACCGTGCGTTTGGAGGAAACCGCCGAGGTGCTGGAACACCTGGGCATTTCGCGCGATAAGCTCATCGATTTGGGCTTGCCGGATGGAGGCTCGGGGGCAATCTGGTTTGACCACAAGGATTCTTCCAACCCCTTCCTTTCCATTTATCTTGCTTGCGATCACGCGCCGTACGCGAACGTTTACAAGCCCAACTTGCCGTATGCGCGCGATGCGGTGATTGAAGCAATCCGGCAAGTCATCACCAACTTCCACCCGGCGATGATCGCGCTGACCGGTCCCGATGAGCGGCATGTGGACCACCGCACGGCGAACTGGTTCGCCATCAAAGCTTGTCAGGCTTTGCTGAAGCAAAAGGCGCTGGATCCCCAGACCATTGTGCTGGCCGACCAAGTCTACGGCTCGGGAGGCTTCAAGCCGGCCCCTTACAAATATGAAAATTTCGTGGTCCACCTCAGCGGCGAAGCCGCTGCGCTGCTGCAGGAAGCAACCTGGATTTATCAATCCCAGGATGGAGACCTGGCCGAAGGCGATAAGAAGACGTTCGCCGAACTTCCCCGTGAAGAGAAGCACCTCCGTATCATGGACTGGCAGGAGCACGAGGGATGGAATGAACAGGGCCAGAACTAAGGAGCTGGTTCAGGGCCCCGGCATTGTCCAGGGTGCCGCGCACGTCCAGCAGCTACGAATGCATCATCTGCGAATAGACCCCTCACCCCCCGCCTTGCGGTCCCCCCTCTCCCCAAGGGAGAGGGTTGGGATTTTGATTTTTATCCCTCTCCAGGGGGAGAGGGGGGACCGCAAG